>NZ_PJAP01001128.1:0-2179 GCF_002836795.1 Shewanella sp. 11B5
TGGCAATTGTCTTTATTTAATAAAATACCTAAAAAGTAGAGTAATTCTTCAGCCGTTCCGGCTCCGCCAGGGAAAATGACAATACCATGGCCTAAACGGACAAAGGCTTCTAGGCGTTTTTCTATATCGGGTAAAATAACTAATTCATTAACAATTTGGTTGGGTGGTTCTGCTGCAATAATACTGGGTTCGGTTAAACCTATATAACGGGCATTATGAACACGTTGTTTTGCGTGGGCTATTGCTGCGCCTTTCATTGGGCCTTCCATTGCGCCAGGGCCGCAACCGGTGCAAATATCTAATCTACGAAGCCCTAGTTGGTAGCCGACATCACGGGTATATTGGTATTCAACTGCATTGATGCTGTGTCCTCCCCAACAAACGACTACATTAGGATCTTTCATTGGCGAGATAGCTTGAGCATTGCGTAAAATATCAAACACAACATTGGTAATGTGGCTAGCATTGCTTAAGTCAATATGCTTTAAATTTTCGTACTTGTTGCTGATGTATATAATATCGCGGAGAACTGCAAACAAATGTTCTTGAATACCGACAATGATTTCACCGTCGACGAAGGCTTGTAGAGGAGGGTTGATGAGTTCAATTTGTATGCCTCTTTCGCGCTGTAAAATATTAAGGCTAAAAGATTCATAGCGAGTAAACAGTTCTTCAGAACTGTCGCTGATAAGCCCTGAAGCTAACACTGCGAGTGAGCAATTTCGATATAATTGGTAAAGGTCACTTTTTGCGCCTTGTTTTAGGCGCTCGACTTCTAATTGAGAAAGCTGATCTAGACTACCACGTGGACTAATTTTTACTATCATAAGCAACTCCTTTGGACTCGAGTATTTGATGCCGAGTCCAAAGAAAATCGTCTTGGGATGGGCTAGATATCAATTACGACTCGGTCTCTGCCGTTGTTTTTTGCTTGGTATAATGCAGCATCGGCTCTTTCGAAAGCTTCTTCAAGCGTTTCGTTTTCCATGACTTGTGCAGCACCTATAGATAATGTAACTGTAATTCTCTGATTTTTAAACTTAAACGGAATATTTTTGATTTTCTCTCTTACGCGATTCAATAATTGAGAGATATGCTCATCAGTAACATCAGGTAATAGTAATACAAATTCCTCACCGCCATAACGAGCGACAAACTCACTATCACGTAATGAATTTTTTAATGCCATAGCGATGACTTGCAGGGTTTTATCACCGGTACTGTGGCCAAAGTTATCGTTAATATTTTTAAAGTGGTCTATGTCTGTAATGGCTATCCACAATGGCGTTTTAAAGCGGACATGGTTGCGATATTCTTGCTCCATGCGATCTTCTAATGCCGTACGGTTTGCCAATTGGGTAAGCGGATCGAGAAGGTTGAGCTTTTGATGTTCAAATAGCTTTTCTTTGTAACTATTCGCTTCCTGGCTCATTGAATTGAGCTCTTTACGCATTGACTCTATAGATTTACGTAAGATGGTTTGCTCACGTTGTTCTAATGCCTCTTTACGAGACAGTGAATCGCGAAGCGAAGATAACTGCACTGTCAGTTGAATCTTTAATTGGCTAAGATCATAGGCATCTACCACTAACTCGTCGGCGTTATTGACGCGTAAATTTATTTCTTTATTTAATTGGCCTTTAAGTTGCTCACAACGTTGGTTATTGTTATGGGTGTTATTGACCACATCGCGAACGATAGTCAGAGCATCATTGAGGGCAAATAAAAAGTCTTGTGATGCGGTTTTTTCGCGAGCAATATTCTCTAACAGCAGGCTCAATATCGATTGGTAAGATTCCAGTAAGTTACTTAAGCTGATATCACCAAGTAACACTTCTTTTATAACTAGAATTTGGTCGCGTTGATCTTTTCTAAATTCAATTTCAGCAATTTTAGCTGCAAGCTCTTTAGCTAGCTGAACATGGTGAGGCAAGATCTCGTAATTGTCGGCATCTGCAAATTCATGTTTTAAAATTTCTTCGTAGAAAAAAATCAGTTTTTCTACTTTAGGGATATATTCCCATACTGTATGGAATGGTTTGCCTAATTCTTGCTTAAAGTAGGTGATTTCTTTTTTTAATTTATCTGGAGCAGAGTTAATTCGTTGGATCTGACGGATCACTCGATTGAGCCCATTACGACTGTCTTCTAAACGAGTCATTGTATGGTTATATTGAGA
>NZ_PJAP01001129.1:0-2174 GCF_002836795.1 Shewanella sp. 11B5
GATTAGTGGGTTCGCCCAAAATTTCTGAATTAGCAAAGTTCGCCATACGCACAAAAAAGCCAAATATGGCTGTCGCGATCGCTAAACGATCGAGTAAAAACAAAAATGGTAACTTCACTTTACGTTGGTAAAAATACAGACCTAATATCGCTCCTAACCCGCCGCCATGGCTGGCAAGCCCACCTTCCCAGATCGCAAATATCTTCAGCGGATGAGCAAAGTAGTATCCAGGGTCATAAAAAATACAATGAGCTAAACGTGCCCCAACAATAATGCCAATAACGCAATACACTAATAGATTATCAAGAGACTCAACATCTAAGCCTTCTTTTTTGTAAAAGTGCTTCATCACCTGAAAACCAGTGGCTATAGCCAACGCAAAAAGCGCGCCGTACCAATGTACGGTTAATCCCATAAACGAGACTAATATAGGATCAAAATCCCAAACGATGTGTTCCAAGTTACCTACTCCAGATTGATATGGTGTTTTGTCGCGTTATGCTAAAACAACTTTACGACAGATGATACATAGATACTTAAGCGAAGAGAAAGTTTCATTAACTAATCAACATTGAAGCGCTAAATAAGGTAACATTTAGCGTTATTTACTGCTGATAAACTGCATTGTTAGAGTTAACCAAATGATGGCCGATAAAACCGAATACCATATTGATATTACCGAGCACAGTACTGACGCCATTGAGCTATTGGCGCAAGTCAGTAGCCTGAGTAAGCAAGTATTGAAAGATGCTATGCAAAAAGGCGCTATTTGGCACAGCCATGGTAAACAAACTAATCGTATTCGCCGTGCAAAAAAACCTTTGCAAGCGGGTGACAAGCTGCATCTTTATTACAATCAATACATTCTAGATGAACAAGTCACACCCGCTGAGTTATTGTTTGATGAAGCTGAATACAGCATTTGGTACAAGCCTTATGGTATGCGTTGCCAGGGCTCAAAGTGGAGCGATCACACCACCATTAATCGCTATGCTGAATTAAATATGCAGCCACAGCGCAATGCCTTTATTATTCATCGCCTAGACCGTGCTGCCACCGGATTATTAGTATTGGGACACAGTAAAAAAGCCACTGCCGCTATTGCTAAGCTGTTTGAAACTCGCGAATTAGAAAAGTACTATCAAGTGATTGTTGAAGGTGAGTTTCCGAGCAATCCCGTTACCATTAATACTCCAGTCGATAATAAACCGGCGTTATCCCACGCCACCTTACTGACCTACAACTCAGAGTTGAATCAATCCAAGGTACAGGTAAAAATAGACACGGGTCGTAAGCATCAAATTAGGATTCATATGGCTAGCCTAGGCCACCCCGTTGTAGGCGACCGTTTGCATGGCAATGGCGACGAGCACTCGCCCGACCTTGCACTAACATCGTGTTTTTTCCGTTTTGTTTGCCCAATAAGCAACACGCTAAAAACCTTTGAACTGCCAGAGCATTACCGACCAGCATTTATTACCCATTAAGCAATGAAGTAAATAAGCAATTATTGTGCTTACACATAACAAACAATATTGTTCATCAACATCAATGGAACCACACACTATGCGTCATATCATCGCGTTACTTTGTCTTACTCTTAGCCCTATGGGCATCGCCGCCAGTTTACAACTGCCAGACAGAGCCGAAACGGTATTAGTTAATGGTAAAGCCTCACAACAGCAATCTAGTGTAAAACTGGACTTAAGCATGCCCGATAACATGCAACAAATCGCTTTTCGCTATCAAGCCCGTTACCGAGATAATGGCAGCCAAAATAATTTTATTTCTGATGTTGTTATTTTGCGCTTTCAGGCCAGCGAGCAAAACTATCAACTCACATTGCCGACCATTAACTCTGCCTCACGCGCCAATCAATTTAATGATCAACCTACTATAACGTTAACCGACAATACGGGTAAAAGCATTGTATTCACTCAAGATAAACTGATGAAATCAGGCTTACAAATTGGCCGTAATTTTGCTCAAGAAATCGCGCAATATAATGGATCTGGTGCCATAGCTGCAATTGCATCAGCTAAACGTATCACCTCAAAAACAACTACTGCTGCACCAGTAGTACCAATAGCAATTATGCCAGTAGCAATAGTACCAGTCGCAATAACGACTGAGGTTACCGCAAGTAACAATACCGCTGACACTCAGGTTAATAA
>NZ_PJAP01001130.1:0-2172 GCF_002836795.1 Shewanella sp. 11B5
TCATGATGCTAAGTTAGCCAGTTCGATTACCATGCGCGGTCATCAAATTATGAAACTCACAAAGCAATGGATAGAAGAGTGCGGTTATCAAGTGATTTACGGTGATACCGACTCTACCTTTGTCTGGTTAGGGGATAATCATGGTATTAAAGATATCCAAGCGGTTGGTAAACACCTATCAGTATCAATAACCCAACGTTGGCTTGAATGGTGTGTAGAAGAATATCAATTAGACAGTTATCTTGAGTTGGAATTTGAAACCCACTTTGAACAATTTATTATGCCTACTTTAAGAGGCTCGGATGAAGGCAGTAAAAAGCGTTATGTCGGCGCGATGTCAAATGATCAGCAACAATTAACTCTGACTTTTAAAGGTATGGAGCAAGTGAGAAGTGATTGGAGCCCTATTGCAAGAAGGATGCAATACCATTTATATGAACTATTTTTCAAGGGCGAGGATGTCATTGATTTTTTGAGTAATGAGCTCGCGGCAATTAAGTGTGGTGCTCGAGACAATGAACTTATCTTTAAAAAGCGATTAAGACGTAATGTTGAAGATTATACCGCAAAGTCGTCACCCCATGTTAAAGCCGCGAAACAACTTGCCGAACTACTCGGAGACGTAAGCGTTACCCGCAAGGGACAACAGATTCGATATATAATGACGCTCACAGGTGCACAAACCATAGAAGCAAAACCTCAAAATATTGATTATGAATACTACATTTGTAAACAAATCCAACCCATAGCAGAGCCCATTCTACAACTGTGTGGTCATAGCTTTGACTCACTAGTAAATAATCAACTCCTATTGCTTTAAATTAACTCACTAAACCCTCAACTTTAAGTTTTCCAATGTCAACTAACATAAATGGTGTTTTATTCGTATCCTTCCTGAATTAAGTCAGTAAAGACATCAAGCATGGTTTGATGAAGCACAAATCTGACTAACTCTATCAACGAAGATTTATCTAGACGATTAATGTTAAGCAATTGCTTACATAGCCTTATTTATTGTCACTTAACATTTTTATGTTTACTAGAAGTGATAAAAAAGTACCTTCATGGGGTGAATATCTTTTTAAAACAATTGGTTAACTTTTTTGCTTTAGGCCTCGCATGATATTTTTGTAATAATCAATTAAATTCAACCTATTGTTTATAAAGGCAAAAATAATAACCTGTTCATATTTGTTAACAGTTAAAGTTGTTACATTTGATTAACTTTTGCGCTTACGACCTTTCAAATGTTGATTAGTTGTTTCAAATGTGATTTTATTGCACCTGTAGTTGAGAGGTTGTGATTGTTTTTTGTTGCATCCCCTCATTGAACTAACACCTAAAAAGGTTGTTAGCATTATAAGAAAGACATAAAAAAGTCCAGGGAGATAGACAATGCATAAGAACGTATTAGCTAAGTCGGTGCGCTTAGCACTGATCAGTGGTGCAGCAGCAGCCGCATTTGCTTCACCAGCAGTTTTTGCTGCTGATGAAGATGGCGCAAAAGTAGAACGTATCGAGGTTACTGGTTCGCGCATTAAGCGTTCTGACCTTGAAGGCGCTTCGCCAATTACGACCATTACAACTGAAGATATGAAGATGGAAGGTAACTTTACAGTTGCTGATGCACTTCGTAACAGTAACTTGAACTCTTTCGGTTCATTCTCTGAGACTTCAGGTAGTTCTGCACAATCTCAAGCAACTATTAATTTACGCGGTGCAGGCTCAAGCCGTACTCTAGTGCTTATTGATGGTAAGCGTTTTCCTGGTTCACCAACGCTAGGTGGTGCATCGGCTAACTTAAACGCAATCCCAATGGCTGCAGTAGAACGTATTGATATTCTAACTGATGGTGCATCTTCTACTTATGGTTCTGATGCAATTGCTGGTGTTGTTAACATCATCATGAAAAAGAACTATCAAGGTATTGAATTTAACGTTGGTGGTGGTTCACGTGACCAAGACGGCGGCCTAACAAGTAAAGAATTCTCGGTTGTCGCTGGTTATCAAATGGACAAAGGTAACATTACTTTCGCATTTGACCACCAAGACCGTGCTGGTATATCTGACGCAGACCGTCCTTATACTGCTGCTAGTATGACTGATTTCGACGGCGATGGTGTTATCCAAGCCTACAATGAAACTTCTGGTTGGAGTTATTATGGTGCAACA
>NZ_PJAP01001131.1:0-2171 GCF_002836795.1 Shewanella sp. 11B5
ACATTAACAAAATCATATACGACTCTGCGTTCACAACCCATAATCAAGTCAAGATTACGTAAGCCAATATCAAAATCGATAACGACAGTTTTCTTTCCTTTTAAGGCCAATCCTGTGGCAATTGCTGCACTGGATGTTGTTTTACCCACACCGCCTTTACCTGATGTGACAACAATAATTTGCGCCATTTATATGTATATCCTTGTATTTGCCGATTATTGGGGCAATGATTCAACAGTAAGAGATGCGCCTTCAAGGCGAACACAGCCTCTTTGACTTAGATCGTATTGTTGCAAATGTTCTGTCAACCAATACTGTCCAGCAATCGATACTAATTCTGCTTCTAACGAGTTAGCGATAATCACACTTTGATTATCTCCCGCAGCACCCGCCATGGCTTTCCCACGAAGAGCACCATATATATGGATGCTACCATCAGCAATGACTTCAGCGCCATTGCCAACCGCACCAAAAATGATTAAATCAGCATTTTGTGCGTATATTTGTTGTCCAGAACGCACATTTTGTTTAACAATTTTAGTTGCTCGTTCAGGTAACTCTGCTTTGCGGGCTTGTTTCCCTGACTTTACCACTGCAATTGCCATGCTCTTTGCTTGTTCAATTTGCTCAGCGCTTGCATCGGTAATGCCTACAATAATAAGATTTCGGTCAATTAATAATTGTTTTAGCGCATTAAAATCAATGTGGGTATGCTGAATGGCAGATAAATTTAATACCAAGGGTGCGCCCAAAAAGAACTGAGGAGCTTGAGCCAATTTGTTGTCTAATTCAGCCGCAATGATATCGAGATCGTTATGATTGATATGCAGCACTGATAATGTAAAAGACGTGGCCTTTAATTCGAGATTTTGTTTAGCCATCCCGGCGTGATTCTCCAATACTCAGCGATAAACTGATTTACAATTATTTTCTTGTGCCACCATGTTATAGTGTGCTTAGTTGACTATCAAGTTTGAACCTTTGGAAATTTACACTAAAATGATATGTGCAGTATATAAAAGCGGTCGAAGAGCAGATACTTACCTTTTTGTCAAAAAACGTGATGTTTTTGATGACGTTCCTGAACCGTTAATGGAAATGTTTGGTTCAAAGACATTAGTGATGATTGTACCTTTATCTAAACGAGACCATTTAGGTATCGCTGATATTGACAAAGTGAAGGTAGCATTAGTTGAACAAGGCTATTACTTACAAATACCACCACCACAAATTAATTTACTCGAACAACACAAACAAGAATTAGCTTTTAAGAAATAAGCTCATTCTTAAAGGAGTAATCAAGACGAATATGATTCAAAAAATCATTTTATGCGCATTTTTTTACTTCATTTGTTCTAATATTGCCATGGCGGAAGACAGCCGTGGCGAATTTACTGACTACTTGTTGGAACTACAGCAAAAGGCAATTGCCACTGGCGTTAATCAACTCACAGCAGAACGCTATATTGCTAATATTAAAATCTTCAAAAAAGCCAGCCTTAATACCCATTCAGACGAATCACAAACATTAGAAGACTTTATTCCCCAAGCTGTACCTGAAATTACCGTGAGTACTGCCAGAGCAATGTTTCAGCAGCACGAATCACAAATACAAAATTTAAGCCGAGCTTATCAGGTTCAACCACGTTTCCTGATGGCGCTATGGGGGATGAACTCTCGTTTTGGTGAACGTACAGGACGTTTTTCTGGGTTATCTGTTTTAGCCTCACTGGCTTATAAAGGCGATAAAGAAGCTTTTTACATTAATGAATTTATTGCAGCGCTTAAATTAATTGAACAAAAAAATATTACCGAAGATTTATTGCGGAGTTCTTCATCTGGGGCTATGGGGCAGATGCAAATGATGCCTAGCCAGATACTCCAATACGGTATAGATGCCGATAAAGACGGCATCATTAATGTCTGGGACAGTATGGATGATGCCTTTGAATCTACGGCTAATATGTTACATCAACAAGGTTGGCAATATGATTCTACATGGGGAAGACAGGTAAAAACGACCTTGATGTTAGATCCCAACTTACTTGGTTTACAAACACATCACACATTTCCACATTGGCAAGCCTATGGTGTCAGGCGTTTTGATGGTACAGATTTACCCCAACGTAATGACATGGAAGTATCATTAATTGCGCCGGATGGACCCAAAG
>NZ_PJAP01001132.1:0-2170 GCF_002836795.1 Shewanella sp. 11B5
AACGAGAATTTCGAGCTTGCCGCCAGTCGACTTTTGACCAAATAAACGTGCTGGTATGACTCGGGTGTTATTAAACACCATCAAGTCTCCAGGATTGATCAGATTGAATAAATCTGTAAACTTTTTGTCGGCAAGCTCACCGTTTTCGCCACTTAATGTGAGTAAACGCGAAGCATTGCGTTGTGCTGTCGGATAGCGAGCAATCAGCTCATCAGGTAGGTCGAATGAAAAATCTGCAACACGCATAGTATGATCTCAACAGTAAAAACGGCCGCTAGTCTATGGCGACTGCAGGTTAAGATCAAGTTTGGTGATTATTTTGTCGGCTTTTGTTCTATCGACTCGGTGTCGCTATCGTCCAATTCAAGAGTATCTGACTTGGCAGAGTCAAAGGTGTGATCGGATTTGTATGAATGCTCTTCATAACGCATGTCGATGTGTACTTTATTTCTTTTGGGGGCAGCAGGCCTGCCCAATAATTTTTTAATCCAGTCTTTCATCATCCTTGATCCCTAAATTAATCCTATAACCTTTTAAAAGCAGTTACATATACGCATTACAACAATACGAAGTTCAATACTCCATGACATTTATCTATAAAACGTTATGATTAACTCCACTCACTCGCCATCTTGTAACGCTTTGTTACAAACGGCTAGTATCATACTGTAAAATAATAAAATTAGAAGTACAATTTATGAACTTTTTAGCTCACTTACATTTAGCCGACATCAGCGATACTCACCTAGTAGCTAATTTGTCGGGTGATTTCGCAAAAGGTAACATAGAGCAACATCCAAAACATCTACAACAAGGGATATGGCTTCATCGCCAGATAGACCAAATTACTGACAGTCATGAAATTATTATTGACCTACTAAAGTTGTTCCCTAAAACCTCACGTCGTGTTGCTCCGATACTAGTGGACTTAGTATTTGATCATTACTTAGCATTTTATTGGGAAGAGTATCATCATCAGCCATTAGATGAATTTTGCCAAAAAGCATACCACCAGCTTAATACTACACTTGAACTTCCTCCGACGTTACAGGCCATTGCGCCACAAATTATCCAGCAAGATTGGCTAAGTAGTTATCAAACAAGGCAAGGATTAGATCAAGCGATTAAGGGCGTCAGTCGTCGTTTATCAAAACCAGAACTTTTTGACCATGCCATTAAAGATATCGATAAGATTTATATTGATATCGAGATTGCATTTAGAACCTTTTATCCGCAGTTAATGGCCTATAGTAGGCTTTATAGTCGTAAAACTCCGGCAGCATATTTACCTTAATACAGGGTATCTATAGGAATTAATGTCGTATGCCATCATGGTTACTTAATCTAAAATACACACTCAAAACCAAACGGTTTTGGCTAACGAGTCTACGCGATATAATCGTTATTGCGGTGGTGTTGTTCGCTATCGCGAGTTATCTACAGCGAGATATGCAAACAGGCGTTGCCACTCCAATTAACGCACATTCGATTACCCAGAAGCCAATTTCATTATTTACCTCAACAGCAACTGGCGTTCAACAACATGCAAAATGGCAGACAAACTCTCATAAACCCACCTTAGTTTATTTTTGGGGTACTTGGTGTCCGGTATGTAGCGTCACCTCGCCAATGGTGGACTCGGTCAACCTAAAGCAAGATTATCAAGTGGTTTCCATTGCGGTAGCCTCTGGTACCGATGCAGACATTAATACTTTTATGCAACAACATCATTATCACTTTGATGTAATCAACCAACAAAATCAGCATCAAACAATGTTATTAAGCCAACAATGGGGCGCCATGGCATTGCCTGCTATTTATATCGTTGATGCTGAAAACAATATTCGCTTTGTTACCTCTGGCGTAACAAGCAGTTGGGGAATGTCATTACGGTTGTGGCTAGCGACCTGGTAAAGCGGCGATAACCAAACAGTATTATTCAGCCGAATAATTGGTTTTTGGTTATCAGTAAAACTTTGTTAGTATCCGCAACATGAGTACTCGCGAGATTAACGTTTCGCCACATCAATACCTGAATCAGACACAATTAGAGAGACAATTTATAATGCACATCTTTACTTATCAACCACCATCAATTCCGTGGTTGGACATACGCTATAAAGACCGTGACATTATCGTCATCAATAAGCCTTCAGGCCTATTATCAAAT
>NZ_PJAP01001133.1:0-2169 GCF_002836795.1 Shewanella sp. 11B5
ACAAAATTATATAGCCATATTTACTTTGCTATTAACATCTAACCTATACAAAAGTGTACGCTAATCGCTAATGCACATCATTTATGATTATTGAAAAATCTTTGTTTAATCGTCATTATCCCAACCAAATATGCAACTAAAGATCAATATTTAATATTTAAATGACTAATTAATAATTATTGATTCATGGAGTAGGTAAATGGAATTAACAAACAAGTGGCGACTTTCTATTGTTGCAACTGCACTTTCTTTTGTATTAACCGGATGTGGTTCATCTTCCGATGATGAAGATGAGGTGATTAAAAACATCGCACCGTTAATATCTTCTATCGCGGTTGTCACTGCAATTGAAGATAGTGAATACCTGTATCAGCTAACCGTTACCGATCAAGACGATGCCAATGATGGTACGAATTTAACATTCAATTTAACCAATGCGCCAGATGGTATGGCCATTAACAATACAGGTCTGATTTCATGGACACCACTTGAAGGTGTATTAACGTCTGGGACAATCACAGTTACTGTTAATGATGGTGGAGAAGACGAAGCGCAACCTGCTGTACAGAACTTTGAAGTCTATGTAACGCCTGTAAACGATGCCCCTGTTGTGTCTTCTATCGTGGCGCAAAGTGTTGATTCAGGCTCGACATTTACCTACCAATTAGTCGTTTCTGATGTAGACGATTCTGACACTGAAAATGACATTAACTTTGAACTAATTACCGGACCAAATGGTTTATTGATTAGTCCTTCTGGCTTAATAACTTATACATCTTCCGTAAATGAAACGACATCAACCGATATTTCTGTACAAGTCGCTGACGGTGGTGAAGATGGCGTTGCGCCAATTCAAGTTAGTTTCAATTTAAATGAAAAGTTTTTCTATACTATTTCTGGTACCACGATTAACTATTTTAATGGTGAAGTCATTCCAGAAAGTGTCGTGAGTTTATCTAATGGTAACCTAGTTGTTAATACAGCAACTTCTGATGCTGAAGGCTTATTTTCAGCAAAAATCCAAGATATTCAATTAAGTGACAGATTGACTCTTGTTGCTGATGCGACAAATTATTCTGAAGCTGCGTTGAGTATTTCAAGAAATGAGCTAACCCAAGAACACAATTTACTATTACAGCCTGTTCATGCATCAATTAGTTTTGATGCGACTCAAGTATCTGAGCTAGCTGTTGATGGTAATGTGCTTGTTACTTTGCCTGAAAACAGCCTTGTTGATTTAAATGGTAACCTTGTATCTTCAGCCGTTGTAGCTGAACTAACCGTCATTAACCCGGCTATTGATATTGAAATGATGCCCGGTGATATGCTCACAACAAACAGTGCCAACGAAATTGTGCCAATAGAATCATTTGGTGCTATAACAGTTAGTTTTGTTGATAGTGCAGGTAACAAGCTACAACTCGCTCCAAACAAAGTCGCACAAATTCATATACCTGTAGCAGGTACTACTCCCCCCTCAACGATACCGCTTTATTATTTCGACACTACGTCAGGTTTATGGATCGAAGAAGGTGAAGCGCAATTAGTTTCAGTCAACGGTAAATCATTTTATCAAGGTAATGTTAGTCATTTCACTACTTGGAATGCTGATATGATTTACGACACCATTATGGTAAATGGTTGTGTGGAAGATGAAGATGGTAATTTGTTAAATGGTGCTCGCGTTATTTCGGACGGACGTGATTACTTGGGGCGCTCGCTGACATTCTCTATCGATGATGGCACATTTAGCATCCCTGTTAAGCGTCATTCTACCGTTTTACTTGGCGCCACTATCGGATTTCAAAGCCGAACATCTATTATTAACACGTTTGAAGAGGACATCACCTTAGCAGAGTGTTTAGTGCTATCTGAAGCGTTAACTAAAATAACCTTGAACTGGGGTGAAGCACCTCGTGATTTAGACTCACACCTTTATATTACAGATACTGAAGGTAATGAAAGCCATGTGTATTATGCCAATTCAGAAGTCACCCTTAATGAAGCCATCATCTATTTAGATGTTGATGATGTAACAAGTTATGGGCCTGAAGTGATTTCAATTCCTCAGTTTCCTGTCGAAGGTAGATACGATTACTACGTGAAAAATTTCTCTGGCTCACCTGACATTGACCCGGCTACAACACGTGTTGAATTTATATTTAATAA
>NZ_PJAP01001134.1:0-2169 GCF_002836795.1 Shewanella sp. 11B5
TGGTAACCTTAGTCACACTTTGTCGCAATTCTTTGCGTGTCTTCATGTTGTATTGGTTGAACTGATGCCGCAGATCTCACGTATCCTTTGTTAATATCTGCGACAAACAACTCAATGAGAGCCGACAATGAATGATTTAACCGAATTTGAAAAATATGTTATTGAACAAAAAGGTACTGAACGGCCTTTCAGCGGTGAATATGTTGATCATGATGCACAAGGCGTTTATTTATGTAAAAAGTGCCATGCACCTCTATATAAGAGTGAGCATAAGTTTAATGCCCATTGTGGCTGGCCTGCATTTGATGATGAAATTAAGGGAGCAGTAGAACATACTCCTGATGCCGATGGACATCGAACCGAAATTACCTGTGCACAATGTGGCGGTCATTTAGGCCATGTGTTTGAAGGGGAGCATTTAACAGATAATAATGTTCGTCATTGTGTTAATTCAGTATCTATGATTTTTAAATCCCGTGATGAATTAGCACAATCAAGTTCTGCTAAAACTTCTTACCAAAAGGCTACTTTTGGAGCCGGGTGCTTTTGGTGTGTAGAGGCTATTTTTGCTCAACTTAAAGGCGTGCACAGTGTTAAATCAGGTTATTGTGGCGGTGACGCTAAAGATGCAAATTATGATGCTGTGTGTTCTGGTAAAACCGCGCACGCAGAAGTCATTCATATTGAGTTCGATCCCGCTGTAATTCAATACGACACTCTGCTAAGTGTATTATTTGAAAGCCATGATCCGACAACACTGAATCAGCAGGGCAATGACAAAGGCCCGCAATACCGTTCGGCAATTTTTGTTCATAATAGTGAACAAGCTGATGCCGCCAATAAATTCATCAATACCTTAACTCAGCAGCAAGTATGGCCTAGACCTATTGTGACCGAAATAAGCGCGTTTGACACTTTCTATCCCGCTGAAAATTACCATGATGATTACTTTGCTAAACACGGTCAGCAACCATATTGCCAACTTGTGGTGAAGCCAAAATTTGACAAAGTGATGAGTAAATTTGCAGATAAACGTAAAGTGTAAACTAAATTTTTTGCTCTTGTGTTAGGGCTAAACATGATAAAAAAGGGGTGGTTGAATATTCAATCACCCTTTTTTTTATTATACCAATTCCATTAATTATGTGCTTAATCAGAGCCACTCAGGTTTTCCAGTTTGAGGCGCATTGTTGAAAGAATGGTTGTTCCCTTGTAAAACAATGCAACAAAGAAATGGAAAGCCTGAGTTGTAGCTCCCGCAGGGCGGGTTTCTGTATCTTCTATGCAGCATGCAGCATGCTGCTTATTGACATACGACTGCAAGGACGCAGGAGATAGAGTAACGCAGGAGCTGTTGCCGGGAACAACTATGTCTACAAACCTATTACTTGCCTAGAAGGCGCAGAACTCCCGCTGAATGACCAGATAATTATTGGAATTGGTATTATGTCCGTTTAGCCTAATTTATCGTCGGTCACTTTGTTGTGCAGATCTTCAATAAGGTAAACTTCAACCAGATCACGTGCTTTAGGAGTAGGGCTTTACAATCTTGACTTAAGTGACGTAAATGCAGACATTTTCCCCGCAGCCACATAACGTTTAGCTAAAGTATCGATAGCCTCTAATGTTGATTGATCTGCTACTCGTGAATTTTGAAAATCAATAATCACATCTTAGTTATCATTTCCAACATCAAATAATTCAAGGAAGTTAGCAACTGAGCCAAAGAATAATGGCCCATTTAAGCGATATACTTTCTAACCATTTGTATCTTCACTTATGTCAATGTTGATGTGTTTTGCATGTTCCTATGTAAACACCAAAGCAGATACGATAACACCAACAAACACAGCAAAAGTCAGATCGGTAAATACGGTTATACCGTGTTTAATCACTAGTGACTCCATTACTACTGTCATAGCACCTGTAGCGCCGGACATAATCCCCGGTCGTCCACCAATGCGGTGATTAAACCCATAATGAAGACTGCGTATAGTCCTACCATGGGTTCAACATGGGCGACGAATGCAAAGGCAACAGCTTCAGGGATAAGGGCGAGTATCACGGTTAATCCAGATAAAATATCGACTTTACTACTTGTTTAATGGCGAATGAGATCGAACATTTAACCTCTGGTTTTGTATGTAAGTTAATAAAAAGGATGTTTGC
>NZ_PJAP01001135.1:0-2165 GCF_002836795.1 Shewanella sp. 11B5
CATGGTGCTGGCGATACCAGTGCATTTGAATAAACGAAAGTGATACCCGCAGACGAATCATCTAAGATAAACATGCCAGGCAGTCAGCAAAGCCTGCCATTAGCAATGGTTCGTGGCCAAGCGCTTAATAGCATGCCCGTAGACTTGTTTATTCCGCCAGAGGCCTTAGAAGTGTTTCTTGAAACCTTTGAAGGCCCATTAGATTTATTGTTATATTTAATCCGTAAACAAAAATTAGATGTGGTTGATTTGCCTATTCAACAAATCACCCAACAATATTTACTCTATATTGAAATTCTCACTGAAGCGCGGATTGAACTGGCTGCCGATTACCTTGTGATGGCGGCAACATTAGCGGAGATTAAATCCCGATTATTGTTACCTAAAATGGCCAGTGAAGATGATGAGGAAGAAGATCCTCGAGTGGTGCTTATACGGCAATTAAAAGCCTATGAGGTGATCAAACAAGCTGCAGCCGATATTGATACGTTACCGCGGATTGAACGAGATGTGTTTCAAGCATCCGTTAGCGCGGCTCCAGACATTAAACCTATAACAGTACCGCCTGAAGTGTCGCTGGTGGATATTGCCCGTGCGTTTGGCGAAGTACTAAAACGCATTGATGCTAACGAAGATCATCACGTAAAGCGTGAACATTTATCTACCCGTGAACGCATGAGCCAAATTTTAGCTAAGTTATCCAGTACAGAATACATTGGTTTTGAGTGTTTGTTTGATGTCAGTGAAGGCCGAGCAGGTGTGGTAGTGAGTTTTTTGGCACTCATGGAGCTGGTTAAAGAATTACTCGTTGAGTTAGTGCAAAATGAACCGTTTTCACCCATCTATGTAAAAGCGTATTAATTAACGATATTCGAAGAGATCCATGAAGCCAATTAATCCTATTCAGTTAAAACAGCTTATTGAAGCCAGTTTGTTTGTCTTAGCTAAGCCGTTGTCGGTAAAAGCCATTAAAGAAACGGTGTTAGCTGACTTTAGTGTATCGCGTACGCGCATTCAGGAAACGCTTGATGAATTACAGCAAGATTATCAAGAGCGAGGCGTACAGCTAGTTAAAATCGCTAGTGGCTATCGTTTTCAAACTCAAGAAATACTCAGCCCTTATTTACAACCTCTTTGGCAAGAAAAATCCCCTAAGTACTCTCGTGCAACGCTTGAAACGTTGGCGGTGATTGCATATCGACAACCGGTAACGCGTGGTGATATTGAATATATTAGAGGCGTGGCGATTAGCAGTCATATTATAAAAAGTTTAGCGGATCGGCAGTGGATTAAAGTGGTTGGCCATAAGGAAGTGCCCGGAAAACCAGCATTATATGCGACCACCCCTGCATTTCTGGATTATTTTAATTTAACAAAACTTGCCGATTTACCTGCATTAACGGATGCCGCATCACTACAAGGGTTATTTGATAAAGTGCAAGTTGCTCTCGATGAATCTAACGATGATGACAGTAGTGATGATCACCAAGACGATGATCAACAAGTCAATGACGAGCAAAACGATAGCGAAAACGGCAGTGATACAACGACAAATGAACTTGATGATGTAGACGACGAAGCCGTCGATGTTGTTGAAAAAGGCCAAAATCTAACCCATTAAATCCACACTTTAGTATTGGTTGTCGTCGTTTTTTCGCTGGTTTGCACGGGTAGTTGTGCGAGCATGTAATCGAGTAAGCGCTGACCCGTTAGGCTTAAAAATCGTCTTGATGGATACACTAGAAATACCACGCCTGTATAAGGCGCTAAATCATTAAATAAACGTACTAACTCCCCTTGCTCTACGTCATCGTGACATAATTTTTGTGGTAAATAACCTATCCCTCGGCCTAATTTTGTCGCTTCATAAGCCAGTTGAATGCTGTTGGTGCATAAGTTGCCTTTTACGGCCTGCATTGCATCATTGGCGAGTGGAACTTCACTGAAGGTTTTACCATTTGGGAAGCGAAATAGAATTGAGTTGTGTTGTTCAATATCACTCAAGGTGACAGGCATGCCAGCTTTGGTTAAGTATTCTGGGCTGGCAAAGAAACACATATCTTCACTGATAACTGGTTTTGCCACCATGTCGAGTTCACTAAACGTTTCATTCACCATAAACGCGATATCAATATTGTTACGTACCATGTCTAAAGGCTCAGTAC
>NZ_PJAP01000346.1:0-8717 GCF_002836795.1 Shewanella sp. 11B5
TATTGAAGCACCAGAGATGAATATTCTTCGTGGTATTTTGACTTCCATTGATAAGAAAATGGATAAACAAGATTAAGCAGTAAAGGAACATACCATGGGCGTCATCGATAGGCTAAAAGAAGACATTGAATCGATTTATCATCGAGATCCTGCCGCAAACAGTACCTTAGAGATAATATTTAATTATCCCGGTATGCACGCGATTTGGATCCACCGTATTAGTCATAAACTGTGGCTCGCTAACTGGCGATTTACAGCGCGTTGTTTATCAACATTTTCACGTTGGTTAACCGGTGTTGAAATTCATCCTGGCGCGACGATTGGTCGACGTTTCTTTATTGACCATGGTATGGGTGTCGTTATTGGTGAAACCGCCGAAATCGGTGATGATTGCACTCTTTATCATAGCGTTACTTTGGGCGGGACCACCTGGCAGCCAGGCAAACGTCATCCTACCTTAGGTAATAATGTGGTTATTGGCGCCGGGGCCAAAGTACTTGGGCCGATCACTATGCATGATGGTGCTCGTGTTGGTTCTAATTCTGTGGTCGTTAAAGATGTCGCAAGCGATCATACTGTCGTGGGGATTCCTGGACGTGTAGTGGCTTCGCCGACCAACCAATCAAAAGAAAAAACTGAACGTCGCACCGAAATGGCCAAAAAGTACGGCTTTGATGCGTACGCGGTGTCACCAGACAATCCAGACCCTGTTGCTAATGCGATTGGGCAAATGCTTGACCACATGCATTTGATGGATTCTAAAGTACAAGAATTGTGTAATGCCATCCAACAAATGGGTGGAGAAGTCTGTACTAAAAAATTACCAGAGTTAACCGTTGATGCATTCGATGAGGCTTCTCGAGAAGCTGCCACTAATCGTAAACATGACATTGATAAGTTCGACCCGAGTATTTAACAATCTGTAAGTCATTGTAGATTCAAGTCAAAGAAATGACCGATAATGCGATTAATTTCCTTGTCGGCATTGAATCTTACAAGATAAAAAGGTTAAATACGCCCTGCGAAAACATGGACCTTTTTGTTATAAGCAATGCCATAATACCCGAGTGTTTTGGTAGGATTAATACTTGACTAAATTACTAGGGTATGTTGAAATTACTGCATACTTTTTGGGAGCAGTACAAGTTATGAAACTTACATCAAAAGGTCGCTATGCAGTGACAGCTATGCTGGATGTTGCGATTCACTCTGCTACTGGTCCTGTACCTTTAGCCGATATTTCTGAAAGACAAGGTATCTCTTTGTCTTATCTTGAACAGCTCTTCGCTAAGTTACGTAAACATGGTTTAGTGTCGAGTGTCCGCGGACCCGGTGGTGGTTATCGTTTAGGTTTAGAAGCCGTCGATATCTCAGTTGGCATGGTCGTGCATGCTGTTGATGAATCTGTAGACGCCACTCGTTGTCAAGGAAAAGGTAACTGCCAAAGCGGTACTCGTTGCCTAACCCATTCTTTATGGGGTGACTTAAGTAAACAAATTTCAGATTTTTTAGATGGTATTTCTCTTGCAGGTTTGATGCAAAAGCGAGACGTAAGATTTATCTCGTTAAAACAAGATGAAATACAAAAGGAACATAGAGTGAGTTTGTAACTCGGCTATGTTGATTGAATATAATTATTATTTGTACGTTGTATGTAGCCTCATCTGAGACTGCTAAGTACGGAGTGTGTTATGAAGCTTCCTATCTATTTAGATTATGCCGCAACAACCCCTGTAGATCCGCGTGTCGCAGAAAAAATGATGCAACACATGACAATGGACGGCGTGTTTGGTAACCCAGCATCGCGTTCACATCGTTATGGTTGGCAAGCAGAAGAGGCGGTTGATGTCGCCCGTAATCAAGTTGCCGATTTAATTAATGCTGATCACCGTGAAATTGTCTTCACTTCAGGTGCAACAGAATCAAGTAACCTTGCGATTAAAGGTATTGCCCATTTTTATCATAAAAAGGGTAAGCATATTATCACCAGCAAAACTGAGCATAAGGCAACTTTAGACACTTGCCGCCAGTTAGAGCGTGAAGGTTATGAAGTTACTTACCTTGTTCCTGATGCTAATGGCATTATCCCAATGGAACGTTTAGAAGCGGCGATGCGTGATGACACTATTTTAGTCAGCATTATGCACGTAAACAATGAAATTGGTGTCATCCATGATATCAACGCAATTGGTGAATTATGTCGTTCAAAAGGCATCTTTTTCCACATGGATGCGGCACAAAGTGCTGGCAAAATACCAATTGACGTTCAAACCACCAAAGTTGATTTGATTTCGATTTCTGGCCATAAAATGTATGGACCAAAAGGTATCGGCGCATTATATGTTCGCCGTAAGCCACGTATTCGTCTTGAATCGCAAATGCACGGTGGTGGACACGAACGCGGTATGCGCAGTGGCACGTTAGCAACACATCAAATCGTCGGTTTAGGTGAGGCAGCTGCTGTTGCTAAACAAGACATGGCTGCTGATAGCGCGCGCATTACTCATCTACGCGATAAGTTGTGGAACGGTATTAAACACATAGAAGAAACCTATATCAATGGTGATATGGAACAACGCTACAGTGGTATTTTTAACGTTAGCTTCAACTTTGTTGAAGGCGAGTCGTTAATGATGGCCTTGAAAGACTTAGCGGTTTCTTCAGGTTCAGCCTGTACTTCAGCAAGTTTAGAGCCGAGCTACGTATTACGTGCCTTGGGTTTAAATGATGAAATGGCACATAGCTCGATTCGTTTCTCTATTGGTCGCTTTACGACCGATGAAGAAATTGACCACGCTATCAAAACGATAACTGAATCTATCGATAAGTTACGTGAAATGTCTCCATTATGGGAGATGTTCAAAGATGGTATCGATTTAGAGCAAGTTCAATGGGCACATCACTAATTTAATCTTGTTAAATGAGTGTAATACCATTAAATCGTAAACTGATAACGACACAGATTTTGGAGCAGTATCATGGCTTATAGCGAAAAAGTAATCGATCATTATGAAAACCCACGTAACGTAGGTTCATTTGATAAGAACGACCCATCAGTAGTCACTGGTATGGTTGGTGCACCAGCTTGTGGTGATGTAATGAAGTTGCAACTTAAAATTAATGCCGACGGTATTATTGAAGATGCAAAATTCAAAACCTATGGTTGTGGTAGCGCAATTGCATCTAGCTCATTAGTAACAGAATGGGTAAAAGGCAAAAGTGTTGATGAAGCTGCAACGATTAAAAATGCAGACATCGCCGAAGAGTTAGCATTGCCGCCGGTTAAAATTCATTGCTCAATTTTGGCTGAAGATGCCATTAAAGCAGCAATTGAAGAGTATAAAAGCAGACAAGCTAAGTAATACCTGGAGTTAAGATGGCAATTTCAATGACCCCCGCTGCGGCTGATCGAGTTAGATCGTTTCTTGCTAATCGCGGGAAAGGCCTCGGCTTGCGCCTTGGGTTGAGAACATCAGGTTGTTCAGGAATGGCATACGTCATTGAGTTCGTTGACGAGCTCAATGACGATGATGAACTTTATAATATCGAAGGTGTAAATATCATCATCGATGCCAAAAGCTTCATTTATTTGCAAGGTATTGAACTTGATTTTGTCAAAGAAGGCCTAAACGAAGGTTTTCAGTTCAATAATCCTAACGCAAAGGGTGAATGTGGTTGTGGTGAAAGTTTCACCGTTTAATCATTGTTCACCTAATTAAGCCGTTTTATATCAAACAGTAAGCATGATATCTGCCCATGAATTATTTCGATCTGTTTAATGTAGTACCTGCCTTTGATATCGACACCGCCTTACTTGCAGAGCGCTACCGCGAACTGCAACGGGCGGTTCATCCCGATAAATTCGCTAATGATACCGAGCAACAAAAGCTGCTATCAGTTCAGCGAACTGCACAAGTTAATGATGGTTATCAAACATTAAAAAATCCCCTACGCCGTGCTGAACACATGTTGAGCTTGCGTGGAATTGAATTAAGTCACGAAACCACAACATTGAAAGATGGTGCATTTTTGATGCAGCAAATGGAGTGGCGTGAAGCACTTGAAGATATCCAACACAATAGTGATCCACAGTCATCAATTGATGAACTGTATGAGTCGTTTGGTGAGTTTGAGTCAACATTACTGACTAAACTGGCGACGCTATTGATTAGTGATGAAAGTGCAGATGCTTTATTAGCGGCAGATCAAATTCGTAAGTTAAAGTTTATGGCAAAATTACATGATGAGTTAGCCCGTATTGAAGATGGCTTGCTCGATTAAATAGCCCTAAATTCTAAACCTTATTATTTATGATTAGCTTGGCTAATCGATAACACAACAAGTTGGAACACTATGGCACTGTTGCAAATTGCAGAACCTGGCCAAAGCGCCGCACCGCACCAGCATCGTCTTGCGGTTGGGATTGATCTTGGTACCACCAACTCACTTGTTGCTGCGGTAAGAAGTGCTCAAGCATTAACTTTACCTGATGAACAAGGTCGTCATTCGTTGCCGTCTGTAGTGCATTATGGTGAAACCAATGTGTTAGTGGGCTATGAAGCTCAAGACAAATCTGCTTTAGATCCACAAAATACCATCGTTTCAGTCAAGCGTTTTATGGGACGTAGCCTTACTGATATCCAGTCTGGTGTTCATCGTTTACCCTATGAATTACACGCAAGTGAAAACGGCTTACCGGTGTTCACTACGCCTATGGGACAAGTGAATCCTATTCAAGTGTCAGCCGAAATTTTAAAACCTTTAATTGCGCGAGCTGAAACCACACTAGGTGGCGAATTAGCGGGCGTGGTGATTACTGTGCCTGCGTATTTTGATGATGCACAACGTCAAGGTACCAAAGATGCTGCTGAGTTATTGGGTGTTAAAGTATTACGTTTATTGAACGAACCCACTGCAGCAGCCATTGCTTATGGATTAGATTCAAAGCAAGAAGGTGTCATTGCCATTTACGACTTAGGCGGCGGTACTTTCGATATCTCGGTTTTACGATTAAACCGTGGCGTATTTGAAGTATTAGCCACTGGTGGTGATTCTGCATTGGGTGGTGATGATTTTGATCACTTACTCGTGAGCCATTTACAACAGGCATGGCAGATAACAGAACCAGGCAGTCAATTAGCACGTCAATTACTCATTGAAGCTCGCCGAGTTAAAGAAGCGTTGACTGACAATGACAGCGTTGAAGCTTCTGTCGTCATGGCTGATAAAACATTAACTTGCACTGTTGATAAAAGCTTATTTAACGAGTTAATTGGCGCATTGGTGAAAAAAACCATCGGCAGTTGTCGTCGTACTTTACGTGATGCCGGCGTGAGTGTGGATGACGTTATTGAAACTGTGATGGTCGGTGGTTCAACCCGCGTACCATTGGTGCGTGAACAAGTTGAAACTTTTTTCAAAAAGACACCATTGACATCAATCGATCCTGATCGTGTTGTCGCCATTGGTGCAGCGATTCAAGCTGACATTCTTGTTGGTAATAAACCTGAATCCGATTTGTTACTGTTAGATGTGATTCCATTATCGCTTGGCGTTGAAACCATGGGTGGCTTGGTTGAAAAAGTGGTTACGCGTAATACCACTATTCCTGTTGCACGCGCACAAGAGTTTACCACATTTAAAGATGGTCAAACGGCCATGGCATTCCATGTGGTGCAGGGCGAACGAGAGCTTGTTGAAGATTGTCGCTCGTTGGCTCGTTTTACCTTACACGGTATTCCACCTCTAGCGGCAGGTGCAGCGCATATTCGAGTGACATTCCAAGTGGATGCTGATGGTTTGCTTAGTGTTACTGCGATGGAAAAATCCACTGGGGTTAATACATCAATTCAGGTTAAACCGTCATTTGGTTTATCGGATACTGAAATTGCCACCATGTTAAAAGATTCGATGAAGTATGCGAAAGATGACATTACTCGTCGTATGCTGGCTGAACAAAAAGTTGAAGCGGCGCGGGTGATAGAATCACTTAATGCAGCTTTGGCTAAAGATGCTGCGCTTCTGGATGAGCAAGAACGCGAAGAGTTAGTTGTGGCTATTGCCCAACTTGATGCCGTAGCACAACAAGATAATATTGATGCCATTGAAAAAGCGATTGCAAATCTTGATGATAAAACCCAAGATTTTGCATCAAGACGTATGGATAATTCTATTAGAGCGGCGCTAAAAGGGCAGTCGGTCGACAACATATAGGTGAAATGATGCCACAGTTAGTATTTTTACCCCATCAAGAACTTTGTCCAGACGGCGCAGTACTTGAAGCAGAAGTGGGTGAGACCATTTTAAACGTTGCACTGCGTAACGGTATTCATATTGAACATGCGTGCGAAAAGTCATGTGCTTGTACTACATGCCATGTCATTGTGCGTGAAGGTTTTGAACAGCTTGAAGAAAGCGATGAGTTAGAAGACGACATGCTAGATAAAGCATGGGGCTTAGAGCCTGAAAGTCGTTTATCTTGCCAGGCTAAAGTTGTAGATTGCGATATGATTATCGACATCCCTAAATACACCGTTAATATGGTCAGCGAAGGTTAGTTTTTGCTGAGCGAATAGCGCATCAATCATCCCATTTATAGCGGGTAATTGATCACAAAAAAAAGAGTCAATCTTGATAGATTGGCTCTTTTTTTATCTGTGGTCATTCCAGTCATTGATTTTAAATAAACTCAGCGTATGATGCGCGAAAATTCCAATTTTGGAGCACTCTGTGCGCATCGCAATACTGTCTCAAGGCCCGCAATTATATTCTACTAAACGCTTAGTTGAAGCTGCATTAGCTAGAGGACATGAAGTCAAAGTTATTAATCCATTAAAGTGCTATATGAATATCAATATGACTAAACCTAGCATTCATATGGCGGGTAAAGATCTGGGTCATTTTGATGCTGTTATCCCTCGTATTGGTGCTTCAGTGACCTTTTATGGTTCTGCAGTATTACGTCAATTTGAAATGATGGGCGTATATGCGGTTAATGGTTCAATTGGAATTGCGCGTTCACGAGACAAATTGCGTTCAATGCAGCTGTTATCTCGTCAAGGAATTGGGCTACCTATCACTGGTTTTGCCAATAAACCCAGTGATATACCTGATTTGATTGATATGGTTGGTGGTGCACCTTTAGTGGTTAAATTGTTAGAAGGTACTCAGGGCATTGGCGTGGTATTAGCTGAAACCCGCAAAGCTGCAGAGAGCGTGCTTGAGGCCTTTATGGGACTCAAAGCCAATATTATGGTGCAAGAATATATTGCTGAAGCACAAGGCGCTGATATTCGCTGTTTTGTGCTGGGCGATAAAGTGATTGCTGCAATGAAGCGCCAAGCAAAGCCAGGTGAGTTTCGCTCTAACTTACATCGTGGCGGCAGTGCTACTTTGGTTAAATTAACTCCTGAGGAGCGATCAGTCGCGCTTCGCGCAGCAAAGACAATGGGGTTAAATATTGCTGGAGTTGATTTATTACGTTCTAATCATGGTCCGGTTGTGATGGAAGTTAATTCCTCTCCTGGTTTAGAAGGTATTGAAAAAGCGACCCAAAAAGACGTTGCTGATGCCATTATTTGTTTTATGGAAAAGAATGCCAACAAGTTCATCAAGTCAGCACAATAAGAGTTAGCGATTAGCAATAGAGCATAAATTGGGTCATGTTAATAAAAATGACTCAATTTAGTGATGAAATATCACCGTAAAAGCGGATAAGGCTAGGAATATATGGCTAAATTACGTATAATCCGCGCGAATTTTTTAAACTTGCTCACATTAAGGAAGCTAGTTATGGCGATCGAACGCACATTTTCTATTATCAAGCCAGATGCAGTTGCTAAAAACCACATTGGCGCTATTTACAACCGTTTTGAATCAGCTGGTCTTAAGATCATTGCTTCTAAAATGGTACAACTATCTAAAGAACAAGCTGAAGGTTTCTACGCTGAACATAGCGCACGTCCTTTCTTTGGTGCTTTAGTTTCTTTCATGACTTCTGGTCCAGTAATGGTTCAAGTGTTAGAAGGCGAAAACGCTGTTCTAGCTAACCGTGAAATCATGGGTGCAACTAACCCAGCTGAAGCTGCTCGTGGCACATTACGTGCTGACTATGCTGCAAGCATCGACGAAAATGCAGTTCACGGTTCTGATGCAGTTGAATCAGCAGCACGTGAAATTGCTTACTTCTTCAGCGCTGACGAAGTGTGCCCACGCACTCGTTAATGGTGCTGTAAGTTGATAAAAAAGGAGCTTCGGCTCCTTTTTTGTGTTCGCTCGTCAGATATTGAGCACTTTGTTTGTTTGTTTGTTTGTTTGATAACGACTTCTTCGAGCTTAAATAGACCATTTCATCATATTGCGTTGACTAAAAACACTACATTTTATTAACAATAATGTTGCGAATTGGTGTGTTGATATAGTGTTAAATAAGATATCTGTACTCCGTCAGAAAGTTCCTAATCTTATACGAAATATCACCAAACAGGCTTTTTTGCCGTCTAATAAACAGGACTTCTCAGGCCCGATATTAAGGCTGTTTTGAATAGATTTAGTCTATAAAAATGCTAACAACTTACTTTTCTGAATAAATACTCAGTAATATTGAAATGTCATTCTGATGTTTTTTACGACAAATAATCGATTTTATTTAAAATATTGAAAATTAATTTTTGATACATTTTGTGATCAATTGTATTTAAATTGTTAACTGTGTTTTA
>NZ_PJAP01000650.1:0-2159 GCF_002836795.1 Shewanella sp. 11B5
TGCAATTTATCATAAGTTCTCGTCAGCTTGATTTTTCGGTTGAAGAAATTAAGTTGATTTTTTCTAACACTGACCATGGTGAAAGTGCATGCCACCTTGTACGTGAATTAGTAAAACAAAAGTTAGATGAAACTGAAGAACAATTTAATAAAACAATGAAATTAAGAGCAAGACTTTTTCAGGCCGTTGAACAATGGTCAACTATGCCAGATAACTTGCCTACAGGAAATATGGTTTGCCATTTGATTGACAGTACACATCAAGCTGATATTCAGACAACAACAGTTACTCAGCTTGACCACATTATATTAGCGTCAACGGAGGTTAAGTAATGAATCAAACAAAAAACTCACTTATGCAACTCAATATCCTCGGCGCAGGCTGCGCGAGTTGTGTTGGCAAAATTGAAAAAGCGATTAACAGCGTAGAAGGCGTTGATTCGGCCGAGATGAATTTTGCGGACAGAACGGTACTGGTTAACGGTAAAGCATCTGCCGAGTTGATTATAAAAGCGGTTGAAAGCGCTGGTTATAATGCTACTCAAATACAGGCGGAGTCGGCAGAAGATGCCATGAACGAGAAAGAACAGGCTGATTTACAACATTATAAAAGTTTATTACGCCATACCATTATCGCTTTGTCCGTCGGTATTCCGTTGATGATTTATGGACTGTTTATTGGCGAAATGACGGTATCAACCCTATTCGAACAAGTGGTGTGGGGACTGGTTGGTGTGGTGACTCTTGCGATTATGCTGATATCAGGTAGGCATTTTTATATCGGTGCATGGAAATCATTTTTAAACCATAACGCCAATATGGATACCCTCATTGCCTTAGGTACCGGTACTGCTTGGGTTTACTCTATGTTGATAGTTGCATTTCCACAATTATTTCCCGAGATGGCAAGGCATGTTTACTTTGAAGCGACCGCAATGATTATTGGTTTAATTAATCTTGGTTTAGCACTCGAAGTTAAAGCGCGCGGTAAAACCTCTGAAGCGATTAAGCGTCTTATTGGTTTGCAAGCTAAAACTGCTCGGGTAATCCGTGATGGAAAAGACCTCGACATCGATATTGCTCATGTATTACTTAATGATCACGTTAAAGTTCGCCCTGGCGAAAAAATCCCAGTTGATGGGGTGGTTATTGAAGGTAACAGCACCATTGATGAATCAATGTTGACTGGTGAGCCAATGCCTGTTGAAAAAGTGATCGGTGACGATGTGGTCACTGGCACCTTGAATAAATCAGGCTCAATCATATTTAAAGCAACTCGTGTAGGTAAAGATACTGCACTGGCGCGCATTATTAGTATGGTCAAACGGGCGCAAAACTCTAAGCCGCCGATTGGACGTTTAGCTGATGTTATAGCCGCTTACTTTGTGCCCGCCATTATGATCATCGCTATAGTCAGTGCCATGGTGTGGTTTAACTTTGGCCCCGAGCCGTCGAGTGTATTTGCCATCGTGTCTGCAACAACAGTATTAATTATTGCTTGTCCTTGTGCGTTAGGACTCGCAACGCCAATGTCAGTGATGGTCGGCGTTGGTAAGGCGGCTGAATCGGGAGTGCTTATTCGGAACGGTGAAGCATTGCAAACCGCGTCTAAAATAACCGCCATGGTATTAGATAAAACCGGCACTATTACCGAAGGTAAACCGCAAGTTACCGATATTATTTTGGTTAATGCAGACAGTGAAGAGCAGGTACTTGCCTTGTCTGCTGGAATTGAAAGTCACTCCGAACATCCACTCGCGCAAGCGATTGTTGAAAGTGCGAATGATAGAGGTATTGAAGCCATTAACACTGAGCACTTCAATGCCATTTCAGGTAAAGGTGTAGAAGCTGAAGTGGATGGCCAGATATTATTATTTGGTAATCTAAAATTAATGCAAGACAAAAATATTGATATTGGATTCAATGAAGCTAAGGCCCAAGTGTTAGCTGAAAATGCTAAAACACCAATGTATTTAGCGCTTGCAGGGCAATTACTGGCCATTATTGCGGTATCAGATCCGATAAAGCCTGATTCAATCGAAGCGATTGCGAGACTGAAACGCAGTGGCATCAAAGTGATAATGTTAACCGGGGACAATAAAGCGACCGCCGCCGCAGTGGCTAAAAAAGTCGGTATTGATGATTTTTTCGCAGAAGTCA
>NZ_PJAP01000651.1:0-2157 GCF_002836795.1 Shewanella sp. 11B5
CTTCTTCGGCAGCGTCTGATGTGTATAAGATACAGGTAACGCCAGTATCTAATATGTCACTTTACATATTGGCAGTGTTTACTTTGTTGATTGTTAATAAGTAACAGGTTATTGAGTTGGATGGGGAGTATGCTATAGCAGTCATTCTAGCTGGCATATCTAGTGCATTAGGGATTCATCATTTTTATGGCAGCAGAACGGTCCTTTGTCTATGGTGCGTTTGATTTAGTCTTAGCGATTGTTGGTCGTTTTATTGATAAATAAAACGATATGATTAAAGCAGGCTAATATTTGTGGCTTGATGATAAAAAACCATTAGCTTTTGCTAATGGTTTTTTATATTGCGAGTAAGCTATAAGCCTCTTATGGCGTTGTTTTTAGTGATAATAGATGATTGTATAATATTTGGGTAAAGCGTTCTGAATTGTCATAAGTCATCATTAGTTGATTGTTTGCGTCTTTCGTGTCGAAAGCTTTATTTAAATTGACTTCAATTAACTGTTGATCTGCAACTAAATAATATGTCGGAAGAATGTGCTCAGCAACTTTGTCATTTATAGCGTCCTCAGTTGTAATAATTAATGGCTGATTACTTGGGCTAATGCTGCGTTCTACTGTAAATGTCGTTTCTGGTTGCAGGTTAATATCAAGCAGAGTGATCTTACTTTGTTGCTCATCGACGATGATAAACTCTGGATATAAACTATCAAATTGTGCTCTAGCGATATCATCAACTGTGATCATATCAGCCGTCTCGTAATCAGGAAGGTCGTAGATTTCATAATTATTGACTTCACGACACATGACATCAGCTTCTTGAGATACGTTTATAGAATATAATGTTTGTGGCCAATTTAGCGTGTTGAATTTAAGACTATCAGGAATAATGTTAAGTATTGAGCTCCAGCTATCACTTGGTGTGAGTATTTTTTCTACATTAATAGTGACATTAACATCTGTTGATTCATACACTGTTTTGTAACTATTACCTTCTATAAACGGTTCAGTCGTCGGCAATGGTGCAATGGTATACCAACCGTTATGGGTTGTGTTCCAGCATTCAATTTCTATTTCTTGCTCATCTATATCTTTAGGGAATTCGGTAACATAACCAATTCCGTCAATAGAGGCTGATCCTATAACTGTCTTTCCTGTCTCATCATTGTCTAGTGAGAATGTGCTGAACTGTGACAGCAACGCTAGCGATAAGGTATTAGCAAAGCCGCTATCATTAATGATATTACCTAACACAACATCCCAATCGTTTTGTGACAAAATACGAGAATCGATTGGTAATTCTGTAAATCCTAATGCGATAGCTGAATCACTAAAGAGTATATTTGCGGCTAAAGTAAATATGTCGTCTGAGAAGAACTCTTCGATAGAAAGGCCGCTATCAATTAATATTTGCCAAAGTTGAGCATAAGTAGCTGCAAGAATTTTTTCTGCTGCGATTAAGTTTGGGATTTGAGTCGCGATGACTTGCTGTAAATAAGCAATGGCATAGTCTATGCGCATAAAGTTAGCTGAGGCTGATGTTTCCGCTGAAATAGAATACAAGGTGTCTGCATCTAATTGATACAACATAGCCAATAGAGTGTCTAACTCAGCCGATAGCTGACTAATATCACTGTTAGACAGACTTTGACTCTTCATCTCAATCACCCGAGAGAGTTTAATATGGGTCAGGTTATTAATCGCGCCATTGTACTGTGGGCTAGCGATTAACGTGCCTTTTCCTGCGTCACTAACGATAGATCTTGGCGCAGAGCGGGTGGTTGGATTTTTAACCTTAAGTGCTAAAGAGCGGGCTTGGATTGCTTGTGTTGCTGTCGCCGCCTGCCAGTTAGCCACTAAATAATAGTCTGGGGTTTCGACTTCGCTCTTCCAATCAATTTGGTAGTTACCGTCAATATCTGTAATAGTAAAAGGTTCATCGCTATCACAGGCTAAGTTTTGGTTTAAATCGGCGCAAACAGTCGCACCAGATAATGCACCTTGATATACCGCTAAACCGGTTACCCGGTGAGTATATTCTGATGCTACTGGAGGCGTTGTAATCGGGGGCGGTGTGCCAGAATCAGGTTGCGTGATTTCGGTATTAGAATCGTCGTCAGATGAACCGCAACCGACTAAGAGTGCGCCAGAGATTAATAT
>NZ_PJAP01000652.1:0-2156 GCF_002836795.1 Shewanella sp. 11B5
TTTGATTGATGTAGTACCGCCCACTGATGACCACTATTTTTATCTAACGCAATGGTGGTAGATAAGTAGTTTGATGGTATGTCATCACTGACCTTATCCACTGTTTTTGCTAGTAGGTTAATACGCGCTAACACATCTTGTTGTTGAGCTTGGGCTAGGGTTGAGACAATTTCAATTCTGCCAGCGGACTGGTTGATAAAACTGATATCAATTCCGGTAATGGTTTTGGCTTGGTCTGCGACATTCTTGTCCATAGTGAAGCCCATGCCGACCCAAGCTATTAATGTTGGCGCCTTGACGGGTTGCAACACAAATTGGTAACTACTGTGGTCATAATTAAAAATTTCAAACGTGGTTGAGCGGTTTTTGGTTAATGCAAATAACTCATCAATATTGGCTGCAGTGAGACCTTGTAAGCTTGAAGAAAGTAATTTCCCCTGCGGAGATAATAAAATAGCAGCGTCAGCATTAATGCGCCTGCCATGGTTGGCTAACACTGACGATATTGTATCTTGCTCGCCAGTGGCCACAGCGCGTTTAAAACCAAAGTCAGCACTGAGTAACGACAAACTTTGATTAAGCTGATCGCTTCGATTCGACAACATTTCGACAAAAATATTGGAGCCAATATTAAGATTTTGAGTTTGTTGTTGGCGAAAATCTCGCTGAGTTGCGCTTAATACAAACAACGCAGTAGTTAACTGCATTAAGGTTAATATTAATAGAAAAGCTATTATCAGTCGGTTGCGAAAACTAGTTGGCATGTTATCCCGTGGTATCGCTTGCTTGAAGGTAACTACCAAAGCCGCTAGGTGGTGCCGATGGTTTTTCTTGGTGTTCAACATCAATACTCAGCGTTAGTTGATTATGGTCATTGCTTACTATGACCAAAGATGATGGTGTTGCAGTGATCTGCCAAGGATGCCAAATGTTGACTTGGTATTCGCCTGCAGGTAAATCTGTTAATTGGATTTTACCTTGTGCATCACTCACCGAAAAGTAAGGACTGCTGGCCACATAAATAAAGGCCTGCATGTAATCATGAATATTGCAGCCTATGGCAACTAAACCTGGTTTATCAAAAGTAATCGGGTCTTCAGTTGTGCCTACATACAATTTTAACTCAAATTGTTTGGCTTCAGAAAAAGAATAAACATGGTGCCGAGTACGATCTAAATTAGGAAAATCAACGTTGGCACCTTGTGGTACAGCCAATACAAAAGGTGAGAAAACTCGATTTTGTTGGCGCATTTGGTAATGTGCCAAGGTCGATGGCGTTGTATTAGATGGTGACGTAGAAATTAACTCTACCACGCTATCGCTGAGCATCACGCCTTGCGCATCGGTAACATCAACCGTTAACGTCGCCGCTGTAACTGCCGCTGAAAAAAAATACGTTAAACACAGCAAGCATGTCGTAAATGGATTTATTGGCATGTATTGGCCTCATTATTAAGAGTGTAGCAAGAGTGCCGCGTTGTGGTTAATTATCTACGTAATATGGCATCATAACCTACAAGGATCAAAATACAGCATCATCACAACGTAATGCGACTATTTGTTTCGGTATACATCAGCAAACGAGGTGTTCATGAAAGTGTATTTATCTATCAGTTTAGTACTGATATCGTTAATCCTGCTTATTCCCGGGGTGACAAAACCGATGTTAACGATAACGGGTACCATTGAAAAGTCGCAGTTAGTGGATACAGGTAAGGATATGTTAATCCAAGATTTAACGGAAGACTCTCGTGCTAATACCCGTGGAATATTGGATATTGCCGCCAGTATGTTAGGTCTGGATACGCTAGACGGTGAAGTAGAGGTTTTTCGTAATAGCCGCAGTATCATCGACACCATTGCAGCACTATATCAGTCACATCATTTTGTCGTGGCCATGTTGGTCGGGTTATTCAGTATTGTGATCCCTGCTGTTAAGTTAATCACCATGCTCATATTACTGCTGCCAGTGACGCCCTTAATTAAGCAAAGATTGAGCAAAATGATCAGTGTTATCGGTAAATGGTCTATGGCCGATGTTTTTGTGGTCGCAATTATTGTGACCTACATGGCAGGTAATGCGTCAGCTGGAATGGGCGACATGCTTAAGACTCAATCCCAGTTTGAAATCGGTATATATTATTATTAAGGCTAGT
>NZ_PJAP01000653.1:0-2151 GCF_002836795.1 Shewanella sp. 11B5
TGACTCTAATAACGGCATACTAAACACCAGGCCGCCATCAAGCCTATCGGAATCCTGCGATTGCTCAAACGAAGTACCATCAGCGACCGTGTTATCACCCAAAGTACCGCCAGTACGTTGCTCGGTCATAAACCCGCTAGTCACATACAGTGTTTGCCCTTCTTGTCCTTCCCAAAATAATCGCGGACGAACTGTGTATCGCTCATAACCTGCCAAATCGATCCAGCCGTCATTATCAATATCTTGCTTGTCTTGATAATGAGCCCCTGCCGTCACCGACCCTTTTACATTCTCGCTCAATGGCGACTCAAAATAGGTGGTCACATCCTGACCATCGCGCGTGGTTGCATTGAGCAACACTTCACCACTGAGTTCATCACCAGGCGTTCGAGATACAAGGTTAATTACCCCGCCGAGTGCTGACCCACCATAAAGTGATGACGCCGAGCCTTTAATAATTTCAACGCGACTTAAATCTGTCGGCGGCACTTGCAACAAACCAATCGACCCTGCTTGGTTACCGTACAGCGGTAAACCATCTGCCAGTAATTGGGTATAACGACCATACAAGCCTTGTAGGCGAATATTGGCACTGCCTAACGCCGGAGACGTTGTTTGTAATCTTACCCCACCCGTTTCAGCCACCAGCATAGAAATATTACCTGGTCTCATCGCCGCTTTTTCTTCAATCTCTTCGCGGTTAATGACCTCAACTCGAATAGGTTGTTCATCGGCAATCCGCCCAGAACGAGTGGCTTGTATGACAATGGTTTCCATTTCTTCTTCGTGTTCATGCTCGTGTTCATCAACATCCGCTTTTGGATCATCATGCTCAGAATGTTGAGGGTTTTCACTGTGGCTACCACTGTCATTCTTACTGTAATTTGCACTCTGTCCAGACGTGTTTATCGAGTTATCCACCACATTGGCTTCACTCACCCCAATAACACCTAGCGACAAAATTAATGACGCCGCGGAATAACTCAACATACAACTTCCTTTTAACAACACATTATCGAAAAATGATATGCTTAAGCTTAAAGGTTACAGCCACTGGAAGGTCAATATGAAAATAAGTGAATTGGCATCAATTGCCCAGGTATCGGTTAAAACCATCCGATATTATGAGCAGATTGGTCTACTCTCCCCGCCAATCCGTACCAGTAATGGCTATCGCCATTACCAAGAAAAAGATATTGAGACATTGGTATTTATCAGACGATGCAGAGAATTAAACATCGGACTCGATGACATCAAGCGCTTGGTTGATACACAACAAGATCCAAAATCGTCGTGCGCATTAGTCGACAACATCATTGCCGAACAACTTGCTCGCATTCAACAAACTCAGCGAGAATTGGCATTACTAGAACAATCATTAGCCGCACTCGCGAGCTGCTGTAAAAGCCATCAGATCAAAGATTGCAGTATTTTACAGACGCTGAAATCGGCTTAGACTAAAACCAAAACCACTGTTTTTTAATCGTTGAATAAGGGTTTATTGCGCTTTACTGCATGCATCTAAACGACTATGATTCCGATCCATTAGGTGTTGCGTATACGGTACGGTTAATCCTCTCATTTGCGGGAGAGTTAAATCATGATAACAACGCTAGGTTTGTATATTATTTAACATAAGAAAGGATCATCTGGGCACCCAGAAAATGTATGGATACAATTATGACAACACAGACGATAACAGTACTTTACTACCCAGCTGAACTCGCCATTAAACCCATAGCCGAAGTGTTATACGATCTCGAAGTGGGCGTGAGCGGACGTGTGATTATACCAACGGAATACAAAGTGGATAAAATCATCGTTGCGGTATTTAAAGGTGAAGTTGAAATGTTGAATGCACTTGGTGACCGAGTGGCATCAGAGCTTAATGACGTTGCCTAAAGGTCATATCATTCATTACTAGAAACGGCTTAACCAGCATAGAAGTCACTTTACAAGCTTGACGTGAAAACAATCACTTTTATCTGGTTAAGAGCCATCTCTCCATAAACATGCCGTTAAACTCGACCCAGATCGGCAAGCGATATTATGTCCGATATGATGCCAGGTGTGATGTCCGGTATGATTACCCTCTTAATCTAATCCCTCTAGTAATTTCATCCAAAGTAATCTCACCCAAAATAAATCATA
>NZ_PJAP01000654.1:0-2150 GCF_002836795.1 Shewanella sp. 11B5
AACCATACTTGTTAAAAACATACCGAGGCAGCAGCCTCGGTATGTGGTGCTCTTTTAAGAGCCTATTACGCTGAGCAATAATGTTTATTCTTCAGTTTTAACCTTTTCAATCACCGCTATACCCAATTCAGTTAACTGCACTGGGTTTGCAAAACCAGGAGCGTTAGTTAATGGACATGCTGCGGTAGTCGTTTTAGGGAATGCCATTACGTCACGAATTGAGCTTGCGCCGGTCATCAACATAATAATACGATCCAAACCAAATGCTAAACCAGCGTGTGGTGGTGTTCCGTAGCGTAACGCTTCAAGCAAGAAACCAAATTTTTCTTGTGCTTCTTCAGCTTCAATACCTAAAATACTGAATACAGTACTTTGCATTTCGGCGTTATGAATACGCACTGAACCGCCACCTAATTCACAACCATTCAATACCATGTCGTAGGCATCTGAAATAGCTGCTGCAGGATCTGCTGCTAATTCTGCTGGGCTAATACCGCGAGGCGCAGTGAATGGATGATGAACCGCGTGGAATCCACCGTTAATTTTTTCAAACATCGGGAAGTCGACAACCCACATTGGGCGCCACTCACCTTCAAGTAACTTGAAATCTTCACCGGCTTTTAAGCGCAATGCGCCCAAAGCTTCAGCCACGACATTGGCTTTATCTGCGCCAAATAGAATGATATCGCCGGTTTGTGCACCTGTACGACTAATAATGTCGTTAACAATAGAGTCTGTTAAAAACTTAAGTACAGGCGACTGAATACCATCCATGCCTGCAGCTAAGTCATTTATTTTCATCCACGCTAAGCCTTTAGCACCATAAATGCCGGCAAATTTAGTGTAATCGTCAATTTGCTTACGAGATAAAGATGCACCAGTTGGAATGCGAAGTGCCGCAACGCGACCTTCCACATCATTTGCTGGGCCATTAAATACTGCAAATTCAACATCTTTAACCAAATCAGCAATATCAATTAATTCAAGTGGATTACGTAAATCAGGTTTATCTGAACCATAACGCTTCATTGCTTCGGCGTAGGTCATGCGAGGAAAATCACCTAAATCTACATTCAATAAATCTTGAAATAAACCGCGCATCATTTGTTCAGTTTTTTCCATGACTTGTTCGGCAGACATGAATGAGGTTTCAATATCGATTTGAGTAAATTCAGGCTGACGGTCTGCACGTAAATCTTCATCACGGAAGCATTTAACGATTTGATAATAGCGATCAAAACCCGACATCATTAACAACTGTTTGAACAACTGTGGTGATTGAGGCAAAGCAAAAAATTGACCTTTATAAGTTCGACTTGGCACTAAATAGTCACGCGCACCTTCTGGAGTGGCTTTAGTCAAAATAGGCGTTTCGATATCTAAAAAGCCATTGCCGTCTAAAAAGCGACGTACTGAGCTGGTCACTTTTGCACGAAAAATAAGGCGCTCGGCCATTTCTGGACGACGTAAATCTAAATAACGGTATTTTAAACGTTGTTCTTCACTATTGTTTTGATAGTTATCCATGCTTAATGGTAAAGGAGCTGACGCATTAATAATGGTCAGTTGCTTACCCAAAATCTCAATTTCACCGGTTTTCATTTGTGAATTGATTTGGCTTTCTGGACGAGCGCGAACAACACCTTTTATTTGAACACAAAATTCACTGCGCAATGTGCTTGCCATTTCAAAAACATCTTTTAGATCTGGGTCATAAACAACTTGTACTAGCCCTTCTCTATCGCGTAAGTCTAAAAAAACAACTCCGCCTAAATCTCGACTACGGTTGACCCAACCGACTAAAGTAACTTCTTGACCTAGATGAGACTGATTAATGTCTCCACAATAATGACTGCGCATTGAACTCTATCCTTTATCCACAAAGCGGTATTTTGGAAATCGAAAACGATAAAAACGGCATTATATACCGTGACTCAAACTTATGCATTGAAGTATCAGGCAGATTGCATCAATTAACCAGACCTATAGCGAATAAACTGGATCAACTGACGGAAAAATCAGCAACTAAAATTAACTCATTTTATATTGATGACCGCCCACCTTTTTAGCTTGATACATTAACTGATCTGACTTTTTCAATAATGAAGCAGCGGTATCGGCATCATTAGGAAAAATAGCGATACCAATAC
>NZ_PJAP01000655.1:0-2150 GCF_002836795.1 Shewanella sp. 11B5
ATATCCGTGAGACGCACTCAAAGTAGCATTACTCGTAACTTTGCATAATTGAATGGTACATATTAATAAACTCATCACTAGCTAGATCTTCAGGTGTAACAGGCAAGCCACGTTGAGCGAAGACACCTAACCTTTCTTCTAACTCTTCACCAGCTCTAAGTTCGCCAGTATAAAATGCCGCAGAACGGATAAAGTCGAGATAAGTCACTTTTTCAGGTAAATAATGAAGATCAGCCCAACGCTCAACCACTTCCATCACCTCTGGGGCAAAGTCCCACGTTTTTAATACCGCACGGCCAATCGGCCCCTGCATTTTACGGACTAAACTGCGTAGGTCATCAATTCGGCCAAACAACTCTGGGTGAACTTCTGCCTCGGTTAATACTGGTAAAGCACCAATATTGTGCACCAAGCCAGCAAGAGTAAGCGTATCACGATCTAATTTTTTAGTAGGATGACGTTTGTTATACATTTCAAGCATTGCACAAGATGAAGCCGTCACTTCAATGGAGGTTTTCCATACCTCATCCATCACTTCCCACACCATTTCGTTGGTTGAGATAAAGAGCTGCTCCATCGCAACTGACGTGGTAATAGATTTGATTTGCACTAAACCAATGCGACTCACCGCGGCATTAATGCTTTCTGCTTTATTGCCGCGAGAATACAAAGCACTGTTAGCGACTTTAATAATACGGGCTGAAATAGCGGCATCTTGCCCAATGATGTCGGCTACTTGTTTAAGGCTTGAATCTTGACGAGACACCACTTCTTGAACACGCATGGCCACTTCAGGTAATGTTGGTAAAACTAAAGCATCATCTTTGAGCTTTTTTAATAGTCCAACCAAGAGTTGATGTTCCGTAGACATGGGTTCTCCATAAATAAATAGTCTCTAATGCTGGATTATATACCCAAACCGATAACGTTTGCGATTACTCAACTGACGACAACTCAATTATTTATATCTTCCTGTTCTGATTTATCAGTCATAAATCCCTTTGATGTAATAAAAATACAACCAACCTCACAAATACCAAGGCTATATTTGTCCTCGCTAATATCCTTAAGTAAGCTTCGGCCCTTTCATCACACAATGTTCTATTAGGTCGAAAAACATGTTTAAACCTGAATTATTATCTCCCGCTGGTACGCTTAAAAATATGCGTTACGCCTTTGCTTATGGTGCTGATGCCGTTTACGCAGGCCAACCTCGTTATAGCTTACGAGTTAGAAATAATGATTTTAAAATGGAGACTCTTGCCAGCGGTATTGAAGAGGCTCACGCCCTAGGTAAGAAATTGTATGTTGTCAGTAATATTGCCCCACATAATGCCAAGCTAAAAACCTATATTAGAGACATGGAACCGGTGATTGCGATGAAACCCGATGCGGTGATCATGTCAGATCCAGGGCTTATTATGATGGTACGCGAAACATTTCCAGATCAAGTCGTTCACTTATCGGTTCAAGCGAATGCGATTAACTGGGCATCGGTTAAATTCTGGCAACAACAAGGCATCAAGCGAGTCATTTTATCCCGTGAATTATCATTGGATGAAATTGAAGAAATTCGCCAACGTTGCCCCGATATTGAATTAGAAGTGTTTGTTCATGGCGCACTTTGCATGGCTTATTCTGGCCGTTGTTTACTCTCTGGTTACATGAATAAACGCGATCCCAACCAAGGGACTTGTACCAATGCATGTCGGTGGAAATACGATGTACATCAAGCAGAGCAAACCGATACAGGCGATATCATCCCTGTAGCCCCAACCGTTCAATTTGAAAACCCAACGCTGGGTTCTGGCCAACCTAGTAGCGACATAGTGCTACTGCAAGAAGCTGGTCGTCCTGGCGAATATATGCCTGCTTTTGAAGACGAACATGGCACTTATATTATGAATTCAAAAGATTTGCGCGCTATTCAACATGTGGATCGCTTGACCAAAATGGGTGTTGATTCATTAAAAATTGAAGGTCGCACTAAGTCCTTTTACTATGTCGCGCGCACGGCACAATTATATCGCCAAGCCATTGAAGATGCCGCTGCTGGCAAAGACTTTGATCGCACGTTGATGAGTAATCTTCAAGGACTTGCGCACCGAGGTTATACCGAAGGATTTTTGCGTCGTCACGTGCATGACGAA
>NZ_PJAP01000656.1:0-2149 GCF_002836795.1 Shewanella sp. 11B5
GGTGCCAATGATATCGAAAAATCAAAAGCCTTTTACGACGCAACACTAGGCGAACTAGGTATTAAACCAGGGGTAATTGATCCTAAAGGTCGTTGTTTTTATATGACTAGTACTGGTATTTTTGCGTTATCAAAACCATTAAACGGTGAACCAGCTTGCAACGGTAATGGCAGCACCATAGGTTTTCATGCTGATAATGCAGAACAGGCTAACGCTTGGCATGCTGCTGGTGTAGCGAGTGGTGGCGAAGCTTGCGAAGATGCTCCTGGTGTTCGCGACAGCCCAAATGGTCCATTATATCTAGCTTATTTACGCGATCCTTCTGGTAACAAAGTCTGCGTATTACACAGACCAAAGGCATAATCGTCGTTATTGATAATACCTTCTGTCATCAATAATGATGTCCAAATATAGATGAGACCTGTACGGTTTCATCTATATTGATAGCTTAAGAATTAATAGCTTAAGACTATTGCCCATCTATTCGTTCAATACAATCCGCTTCACACAACCAATGTCATCAGGCATGAGTTTGCCTTTGTTATCCATTATCCACAAATTCAGTGATACACTTTGACGCTTATTCTGTTCGACTGAACTTTGACTGAACGTTAATTGAGTACCATTATGTTTTCACGAATATTGATATTACTAATTGGTTTTATTTGCTGTGTGCCACTTGCGATAAGCGCTGAGTCATCAGGCCAACTGACTATCACACCGCTCAGTAGCAATGCTTTGGTTAAAGCGAATCAAGCTCAAGCAACACAAATCCAACTATTTGAATATCAGTCTTATTTTAAAACTGAAGACTTTGGTTTGGTCGATGCTAATGGCCTAGTGGTTGTTGAAGGTAAAGATGCGTATTTAATCGATACCCCATGGAGCGAGAAAGACACTATTGCGTTAGTCGAGTGGATAAAGCAGCAAAACTTTATACTCAAAGCCAGTATTTCAACCCATTCACATGCCGACCGCACGGCTGGAATAAGTTACCTAAACAGTATTGGTGTTAGCACTCACGTATCTGTAATGACTCAAAAAATATTGACCACACAACATAAAGCACTCGCAAGTCAGCCGTTTGATGGTGACTCGTTTACCCTAGCTAATGGTTTACTCGAGGCTCGCTATTTAGGCGCTGGCCATACAATTGATAACATTGTGGTGTGGCTCCCTAAAGCACAATTACTCTTTGGCGGCTGTTTGGTAAAAAGTGCTCATAGTAAGAGTATGGGCTATATTGCTGAGGCATCGTTAACCGATTGGCCAGTAACGATTAGCAAGGTTAAAGCGACATTTTCTGATGCTGAGGTTGTTGTGCCAGGGCATGGAGCCATTGGCAATGCGGAGCTGCTTAACCATACACAAGAGTTAGTTAACGTTTATCTTTCCAAACATCAATTGGATTAAGATCGAACGCTTCCACCCTGCACAGGCCAAAAGGGGATCTACAGCAATCCCCTCTTGAATTATCCCTATCGTTTCTGCAACGTTGTTTGAATTAACATCCTAAAAAATCCACTCTCAGTAAATAATGCATCTGTTAGTTTGAAAGGGTAAAATAGCCGCCCTTTGGTGTAGTGAGTGTTTTTTTGATGTCTGTTAACGACCCGTGTTTTATTCCTTTTAGTGATGCGATGGCTTTCAATAACACGCTTGCCGAACAAGGGTTGCCTGAATCTTTTACCTTTCCGTTTTATTATCAACCTCATCCATTAACCATACTGGCAGCACAGCAGTTACAGCAGGTGTTACTTGAGGCGAATCCTTGGGAACATAATTTTGGCTTAGACAGCGAACGTGATCGTGGCATGGTGATTGGCAAGATGTTTGGTGTGTTGGTGGTTACAGACACGCTCGGGCAACTTGGCTTTTTAGCCGCATTTTCAGGTAAGTTAGCCGACCAAAATATCTTGCCACCGTTTGTGCCACCAGTGTTTGACATGCTGACCCAAGACAGTTTTTTTAGTCATGAAAATAAACAGATTAACCAAATTAATCTGTCGATAAGCCAGCATGAAGCGAATCCGTTATTAGCAACATTAACCGCGACTTTAGCTGCGCAACAGCACCAGGCAGAAAATGAGCTTGAGCAGCAACGTAACGCAATAGTTGAAGGCCGCAAACAGCGTAAGCAGCAACGTGA
>NZ_PJAP01000657.1:0-2147 GCF_002836795.1 Shewanella sp. 11B5
TTCTTTGTTAAATAATTAACATAGTTAATTTCATTTGTATGATTTGACTCGAAAGCATAGCCTTCATAGGTAATTGATAAGTTATTTGATAAATACAAAAGGTTATTATAAATTTCTACGTTTACAGTCATTTCCCATAGAGGCTCTTGAAAAACTTCGACAACAATAAATTTATCATTTGTATCACGATTCGATTCGGGATAGCTGTAGGGATTAATTGTTTGTGAAATAGATTCTACAGGGGTTCCTGCACAATCAGAGGTATTATATTTATGTTCAATTATTTCTAAATTGTCACTAGTTAAGACTAATTCATTTGTATAATATGCCAAATTTTTCCTTTCGCCACAATTTGATAACCATGAACCAGTCAGATCGAATGTTTCATCAATAGGCACAGATACAATGGGAGGTACTACACTTTCGCCTTCCACTTCAGAATTGCCACCGCCACAACCGTACAATGTTACGAAAGCAATGCAAATGACGAACCTAATGAGAAAATAGTTAGTAAGTTTTGTATTTATATTAGAATACACAGAAATTCCTTTTATATATGCTAAGCGGATAACGAATGCTTAGGGGCAATTAACAGTTGACCACCATTGCGCCAAGCCAACAGAAAATTGTCGCAGTGAGTTTACGAACAAAAACTATGCCCCCACTTTTACTATTAATTAACATAACTGCTTTTAATTTTGATTGCTAGGCATCAGTCCTATTCAAATGTAAAAATTGAGCGCTAGATGTAAAATGCTGATCCAGAATAACGAATGCCTAAAAAAGTACTCAAAATACAGCTCGTTCCAGAAATTTAACAATGGGTAGCATGGTTAATTCGATAACTATCACATCAAACAGCGCGTTTTCTCGAGCTGTTAATTACATAATAAAGAGTCACTCTTAGGTGTTCGGGCTTATTCAACACTTGGGATAGGACGCAGCTTCGCGCGGCCTATCCTTATTAGTTATATGCGAAAAACACTAAACCTTAGTTTTCACTTAAGGTTTGCTCTATTGTTACTTGGTTATGTAGTAACAAAGTAGACCACACTGTTACGCCAGTATAAATAACTGTAGATAATGCAATTACAACAGTTAGAGCCACTATTGATTTCTGATGCTTATTTTGCGATTTAGAGCTTTCTTCTACTGCTTTTTGGTGCTCTTTCTGATTGTTCGCTTGCAACTCAATCGCTGATATTAGTCTATTACCAACACCTACGATTCGATCAGTAGTCTGACTAGTTTGACTAGTTTGACTATATTCCAATTTAAAACTCCGACTCTTTGAATAGCATATAACGCCTCCTACAGAGGCAAGGGACTTGTCCTATGTTAGGACTTGTTAACTTTAAAACCCTACAAATGAGGGTAAATTAGGAGATAAATAATGCCAGGCAATAGCACCAACAATAAAGATAAGCACCCCTATGATAAGGTACTGTGGTTTGCTGTTTTGCCAATTAGTTTGACTCTCTCTTTTATAGTCAATTATCTTGGCTTCGTGGAGAGATTTATCAATATGCTTCAATGCTTCTAATGCCTTTTCAGGTACTGGGTGACTTTTAGCAAAAGAGTTAGATACAAAATCTGAGAAGTAATCTTTTAATATGATTTTATCTTCTTTGGATAATCTTGAGTCATAAGCTTTACCAAGATTTTCATTATAAGTATCTATACTAGAATCAATTTTAATCAAAATATAAACCTATTTAACAGAAGTAATAAATTATGAACAAAAATGAATATATAAGTTTCCTTGAGAACGCACTAGAGGAAGCTATAACAACATTAGACGAGTGCAAACCTCTTATAGCTTCTAGTACTAATAACTTAATGGATTCACTTATACTAAAATCTATAGTTTCGAATCCAACCAACCAGATAAATCATCTTTGAAATCAGTGAGAGACTCAGAGATAGTTTTATCCGTGTTGCTGTGTTTATCTAATAACTCCTGAAACTTGGATTGACCTTCTAAGGTTGCTAGTAGTTCATAACGGGTTTGTTAATAGCATAATCTTCTTTTAAACGGGCAACCCTATCTTGAAACTCTTTAGCTCTCTTCATCATATCTGACATATAGACCTCCTTGATCTGGGTTTTATAAGTTAACAGCTTATTGAACGGCTCGACCGATAAAG
>NZ_PJAP01000658.1:0-2145 GCF_002836795.1 Shewanella sp. 11B5
GCCGATTTACGGGCTCAAAAAGTTAAACCAACAGCCGAGAAATTGGTTTATGGGTTAATGAATTATTCAGAACGAAAAGATGAGTACATTGATGAACTCCTCGAAATGCTTAAACACAATAAGCCTTATTTACAAGGGAACAAAGCTAATGCGTAATCGTACGCTACTTAACGGATTTATTTTTATATCGACTATTTTTATAGTGAATAGCAGTTTTGCTGAAACTGTTTCTTTAGAGTACAACGGCTTTTATGATCGATTAAAGCAAGTCAACAAGCAAAACTATCCACTCGTTGAGCTAGCCTTTAGTGTTCCTATAACACCTGATTGCACCATAGTATCAGGCAGTATTACCACCGAAAAAGAACAGTTTCCGTTAACATATACCAAACAACAACGTTTATTTATTCCTTACGATCCACAGCTTAAGTCTGACCGCGGCTTGGTGAATATTAATGTGGTGGGTGATGCTGCTCAATGTGGAATTGCCATGCAAGTTCGCGCTAAAGAAACTAAACAAAGTTTCACTCAAACAGAACTATTAGCATTAACTAACGATATGAATAAACTGCTTGATGGCTTACAGGGTTTTCCAATGAAGTATTTTAGAAAACCGATTAATGGACTCACGTTTGAGTTTGCTGAAATACAAGCTGATGGCAAAACAATTAAAGTTGTTATAGATGATGTTGAATCAATGGCTAACGAGAAATTCACTTTAACACTCGAACAAATCACTCAGCTGAAAAACATTTCATTTACTCACAAACCCAGTGTTGTCAGTCCTTTCGTTTCTCAGTAACCTGAACTCGGGATAAATAATAGTAAAAAAGGCGTTGATATCAACGCCTTTTGTTTATCTATTAACATCTAATATATTGATTATGGCTTAAACGTTGCTACCACATCGATTCTATTACTAATGTCTAAATTGATATGACCATTATTACTGATATCAACAAAATCAAAAGCAGGTAAGTCAGCATCGGCTACATCACCGGTGTTAACAGCATCGGGATTACGCTTTAATGATATAAAATCAAAATTCTCGCGATCAACACCTTGTGAAGGTGAGGTATTCTGCATTGCAGTAAAAATAGTTTCAATACGACCAGGGTGTTGCTTATCCCACATTTGTAACATGTCTTTAACTGCGCCACGTTTTAAGTTTTCTTGTGAGCCGCATAAGTTGCAAGGAATAATAGGAAATGATTTTAGAGTTGAATATTCTTCAATATCTTTTTCACGGCAATAGGCCAATGGACGAATGACCATATTAGCGCCGTCATCAGACAATAGTTTAGGCGGCATTGCTTTTTGTTTGCCAGCGTAGAACATATTCAAAAACATGGTTTCAATAATATCGTCACGATGATGACCTAAAGCAATTTTTGTTGCGCCAATATGTTGGGCAAATCCATAAAGAGTGCCGCGACGTAAGCGAGAGCAAAGTGAACATGTCGTTTTGCCTTCAGGGATCTTTTCTTTAACGATAGAATACGTATCTTTTTCGAGAATATGATAAGCCACGCCTAACTTATCTAAATAAGCAGGTAACACGTGCTCAGGAAAACCTGGTTGCTTTTGGTCTAGGTTAACAGCCACAATTTCAAATTTGATTGGGGCACGTTGTTGAAGGGTTAATAAAATATCCAGCATGGTGTAGCTGTCTTTGCCGCCGGAAAGGCAGCACATAACACGATCACCGTCTTCGATCATATTGTAGTCTGCAATGGCTGAACCGACTTCATGTCGTAGACGCTTTTGCAGTTTATTCATACGAGTAATATTTTGTTTAGCGATTGTATCAACTTCAGACATAAAAATGCGCCCAGTAACCAAGTGTTTCAGGGCGCGTATTATTCCAGTATTCGAGGTCAGGGTAAAGTAGTTAACCTATTCTATTGGAGACTAATCTTCTAAAGGTGATTTATAGCCATCAGGTTTAATCGCTAACAAATCACAATTAATGCTGTCGATGACATGTTCAGCAGTATTACCAATTAATGCAGCTGAAAAACCAGTGCGACCAACTGTACCCAGTACCACTAGTTCGGCATCTAATTTCGCCGCCATTTCTGGAATCACATCTTCCGGCAAACCTTCTTCAACATGACAATTTTCAAGCGGAATATTATATGCTTG
>NZ_PJAP01000659.1:0-2122 GCF_002836795.1 Shewanella sp. 11B5
CTTTAAGGCCTGGAATGCTGGCGGTTTGAGTGTTTAGCACTTTAAGACCTGGAATACTGGCGGCTTGAGTTTCAAGTCCATTTACCATAGTAGCGCTACCGATAGATAATGCCGATAAAACAGCTACTGTAATCATTCCTTTAATCATTTTAATCTCTCTTATATTTAGTAATTGAAGCTCAGGGTTAAATAACAATATTATTTTGACAACTGAACTTGTATTAGCATTTGTCATGCCAAATATAAGAGGTAAATATTTATTTTTTCATTAAGGTACTGTTTAATGCTTCAAATTTAACTTTGTCTGCAGTGAGCATTAACTCAAAGTCAGCTTCTCTAATAGGCTTGCTATAAATATAACCTTGAATTTCTTCACAATTAAGTGCTTTTAATATATTGAGTTGTGCGGTTTGCTCTACGCCTTCACCTACCACTGTCAGTCCCATATTGTGGGCTATAGTAATAATAGAATCGACCATCTTCAGATCTCGGTCTGACTTATCTATGTCATCAACAAAGGTTTTATCGATTTTTAAGCAATTAATGGGGAATCGTTTTAGATACGACAACGAGGAATAACCTGTCCCAAAGTCGTCAAGAGCAAGGCTGACGCCCATTTTCGCCAATTGCTGCATCACTTTAATGGCTTGTTCGGGATCTTTAATCACAGTCCCTTCAGTGATTTCAAGCTCTAGGTGTTTAGCTGGTAATTTTGTGAGTCGTAAAATTGACTCTATTCGTTGCTGTAAATCGGGCAGAGCAAATTGTCTTGACGATAAGTTGACAGCAACACGACCACTAAACAATCCTAGTTCGAGCCATTTCTGCGCAGCAAAACACGCTTTTCGCAAGACGACATCACCAATTTCAACGATTAAACCATTTTCTTCGGCAAGTGGGATAAATTCATTCGGTCCAATCAGGCCTAATTTAGGATGATTTAATCTCACTAATGCTTCCATTCCGTTAAGACGATCTTTCTTAACGTCGATTTTGGGTTGGTAATATACTTCAAACAAGTCGTCTTTGAGTGCTTCTCTGATTAAGCTTTCGATTTCGAGCTGACGTAAAGCATTTTGGTTTAATGACTCTGAATAGAACTGATAACGGTTACCACCACCAGATTTAGCGTGATACATAGCAATATCCGCTTTGCGTAACAATGCTTGCTCGTTTTGTTCATCTTCAGGATAAAGCACAATGCCGATACTAATACCGAGTACGAGTGAATCATTATTAAGAGTGAAAGCTGGTTTTAGACAATTTATTACTTGTGTAGCAATGGCTGCACATGACCCTATGTCTGGGTGTTGATCGACGAGTAAAGCAAATTCATCACCGCCTAGACGGTATAAGCTAGCATGTTTTGGAATAGCTAACTTAATACGTTCCGCAACACCAATTAATAAGTCATCACCAATTTGATGGCCTAATGAGTCATTAATACGTTTGAAATTATCTAAATCAAGCACCATTAGGGTGTGATGAACATCTTTTTTAACCAAGTTACTCAGTGTCACTTGCAAACTAGACCTATTGGGTAAACCAGTAAGTAAGTCATTATTGGTGAGTTTTCTGAGCTCTTCTTCTTGCTGCTTACGACGGGTTATATCGGAAAATACGCCAACATAATGACTGGTTTCACCTTGTTCATTGTATATAGCGTCAATGGTCAGTTCCATTAAGAAATAGCTATCTTTACCTTTACTCGCTTCAATTTCGCCGCTCCAACGACCTTGCTGCTTTAACAAGTTTCTTATTTGTTCAGAATAACTGGCGGGATAACGACTGAAATGGAGTATTTCATTCGCAAATTTTTCTTTTGTTGAAGCTGCTAGTTCGCAACAGGCATTATTGACTTCAACAAACTGATATTTCTCATTGAGAATAAACATCCCTTCAGAAATATTTTCAATTGCTCTAGCGAATAAACGAAGTTGTTCTTCTGCTTGCTTAATATTATTGATGTCTTTAATGGTGCCCGTCATTCGAAGGGGGACATCTTTTTGATCGCGTTCAACTATCTTGGCTCTGTCTAAAATCCAAACCCACTGTTGATTACGTGCTTTAACGCGATAAGCAATTTCGAAGTGATCGGTTAGCGCATTAAAATGATCATTTA
>NZ_PJAP01000347.1:0-8696 GCF_002836795.1 Shewanella sp. 11B5
ATTTTCTCCATCGCACTGACGTTGTAGTTAGGTATAAATGCCATGCGTAAATATGGCGTAACAAGAGGATCTGAATTCACCATATGGGCTACATTATTGGCCAATTTAATAATCTGTTTTGCCATGGCATACCCAGGGGCTGCTTTTCCACCAATTAACACGCAACGCGGCACCATATCCTGCGTGTCTCCATTAAGAATACGGCGATATAAATGGATAACATGTAGGATATTCATCAATTGGCGCTTGTATTCGTGAATACGCTTAACTTGCACATCAAACATCATCTTAGGATCAAATTCGACGCCACACTGCTGTCTCACAAATTGGGTTAATGATTGTTTATTCTCAAATTTTACCTGGGCCCATTCTTTAACAAATGCTTTGTCACTAATACAGTCATTTAGCCCCTTAAGCCGTGACAAATCCTTAATCCAATCATTGCCTAAACGACTACAAATCAACGAAGATAATTTAGGGTTACAAAATGCTAGCCAACGTCTAGGAGTTACACCGTTAGTTTTGTTATTAAACTTGTTAGGCCATAATTGATAGAAGTTATTAAATAACCCCTCTTTGAGTAACTGAGTATGTAACCCTGCCACACCATTAACAGAGAAACTGGCAACGATGGCTAAGTAGGCCATACGAACTTGCTGTTCTCCGCCCTCTTCAATAATTGACATCTCAGTCAGCTTTTGAATGTCACCAGGCCAATGATGTGCCACCAACTCTAAATACCGTGCATTAATCTCAAATATGATTTCGACAATACGAGGAAGCATATTTTTCATCATAGGAACTGACCAACGCTCTAATGCCTCTGGCAATAAAGTATGATTGGTATATGCCATCGACTGACTTGTAATTGCCCACGCAGCGTCCCAACTTAAGCCATATTGATCAAGCAACAATCGCATCAATTCTGGCACCGCAATGCTAGGATGAGTATCGTTAAGCTGCATTACGTTAAGCTCACTGAAGTGGCTAAAATCTTCACCAAACTTGTTCACATAACGGATTAATAGGTCCTGTAAACTGGCTGAAGATAAAAAATATTGTTGCTTCAGCCGTAACTCTTTACCATTAACGCTAGCGTCATTGGGATACAACACCATGGTAATTTGTTCAGCCAAGTTTTTAGTCGCTACTGCTTCTGCATAATCACCTTCGTTAAACTCTGCTAAATCGAAATCATCATTGGCTTCCGCTTTCCACAAACGTAAGGTGTTAATACGATTATTTTTATAACCAGGAATAGGCATATCATATGGAATAGCTAATACTTTTTGAGTGTTAACCAAAACATGATGCCGATGTCCCTGCTTAAAAGAATGAGTTTCGGTATGACCATAAAAAGGGACAGAAACAATATGATTAGAAATTCGGACTTCCCAAGGATTACCATTTCGTAACCAACGATCGGGTCGCTCTACCTGATAGCCATCTATTATTTTTTGTACAAACATGCCGTATTGATATCGGATACCATAACCTGTAACGGGTAAATCCAAACTAGCACAACTGTCGAGAAAACAAGCCGCTAAGCGTCCAAGTCCACCATTTCCTAACCCTGCATCATGCTCAACTTGTTCAATATGTTCTAAATTAGTGGCGTACTCTGTGAGTACTTGTTGAGCATCCTCGGTAATGTCTAAACTTAATAATGCATTGCCTAATGCTCGGCCCATCAGAAACTCTAATGACAAATAGGCCACTTGTTTTTGTTGATATTGATTATCCTTGAGCCGTGTTTGTCGCCAGTCATCAAGCATTTGTTCCTTAACGCTTTGTGCTAAGGCATTAAACAATTCATGTTTATCGTGATCGTCTCTACATAACTCGTAGCGCATATGTCTTGCTAATAAGGCTTTTAAGCTATCGCAAGGTTCTTCGTGAGAACAATCTTGTTCGTCTATTAATATCTCGGCAGTGACTTCAACTTTACTATTGGTTTTACTGATATTAGCACTGGCGTTATCTTTCGCTGTGGTCATCAATTGCTCCTTGTAAACTCGGTATGGAATAACATTAAACTACGACTCATTAAACTGACTTGCTGATCCTCATCCACTGAAGGCTCACTTTCTTGGGTATGTAATAAACAATGCCAATATCGAAGATGGGGTAATTGGGGCAGAGTAAAGGTATGCGCTAACTCGTCTGTATTAATCATCAATAACAATGCTTCTGTACTCTCAGCGACAGCGCCAACATCAGCATGAGCTAAATTTCCCGTTAAGATGACACTCAAAGTCCGGATTTGATACTCACCCCAATGGCATTTGTTCATCACCTCACCCTGGCGGTTAAACCACGCTAGACCATTATCGAATAGTGCTTCAGGTTTATGAATAAATGCTTGATGACATAACATAGGAAAGCGTTTACGTAAGGTGATCAACTGAGCGGTAAAATTCACCAATGACCAATCTATTTGCTGCCAGTCGAACCAACCAATAGGATTGTCTTGGCAATAAGCATTGTTATTACCTTGCTGAGTTTGGCTAGATTCATCGCCGGCCAACAACATTGGCACCCCCTGAGACAGCAACAAACACGTTAATAAGTTACGTTTTTGTCGGCTGCGAATTGCATTAATATCAACATCGTCGCACTCACCTTCTATGCCGTAATTGCTGCTACAGTTTTCCTGATGACCATCGCGATTTTCTTCACCGTTGGCCAAGTTATGACGATCACGGTAACTGACCAAATCATGCAAACTAAAACCATCATGGCTAGTAATAAAATTGATGCTGGCGGCAGGACCACGACCGTTATGTTCGAAAAAATCGCTTGAACCGTGGAACCGCTTGGCAAACTCAGGCGATAAACCGCTGTCGCCACGCCAGAATTTGCGCATGGCATCTCTATAACGGTCATTCCACTCACTGAATGCCACGGGGTAATTGCCTAACTGATACCCCCCTGGGCCAATGTCCCACGGCTCAGCAATCAATTTGACTTTGCACAACACAGGATCTTGAGTGATGGCATCAAAAAAGCCACTTCCACGATCAAAACCATAAGCTTCTCGTCCAAGGCAACTGGCTAAATCAAATCTAAACCCATCAACGCCCATCACTTCTACCCAGTAGCGCAGCGAATCCATGACCAGCATCAGCACTTGGGGATGATTAAGGTTGAAAGTATTACCGCAGCCAGTATCGTTAATGTTGAAACGTTTTTCATTGGGTAATAACCGATAGTAGCTAGCATTATCGATACCACGAAAACTGAAAGTGGGTCCCAAATGGTTTCCTTCGGCGGTATGGTTAAAAACCACATCGAGGATCACTTCAATCCCAGCAAGATGAAGTGTAGAAACCATTCGTCTGAATTCGCCAATATCTCCCTCATCCGATAAATAAGCAGAATGTGGAGCCATAAAAGCAATGCTGTTGTAACCCCAGTAATTAGTCAGGCCTTTTTGCACCAAAAAGGGTTCATCAAAAAAGCCATGCACGGGTAACAACTCTATGCAGGTAATCCCTAAGTTTTGTAAATAGTCGATTATCGGTTGGCTAGCTAACCCAGCAAACGTCCCTTGTTGGGACAATTGAATATTGGGGTGCTGTTGAGTAAAACCCTTTACATGAGTCTCGAATATGATGCTTCTAGCGAGACTAATATTAAGGGGTGCAATTGGAATATCGTTTACAAATCGATTGTCTGACACCATACATTTGGGCATGTATGGTGCGCTGTCTTGAGTATCAAATGACAAATCTTCATTTAAGGCATCAATGTCATAACCATAAATCGCAGAGTGGTATGTCACTTCCCCGACTAATCTTTTGGCGTAAGGATCGAGCAGAAATTTATGATGATTAAAACGGTGCCCGAGTTCAGGCTGGTAAGGCCCAAAAACTCGATAGCCATAAAGCAGTCCCACTTTAGCACCCGATAAGTAGCAATGCCAAATTTGTCGTGTTTGATGCTGCATAATGTATTGCGCTATTTCAACACAGCCTGTGGAGTCAAAAATACACAGCACTACTTTTGTTGCATGCGCCGAAAATAACGAAAAATTCACCCCATTATCATCGAGTGTTGCCCCAAGTGGATAAGGATAACCGCTGGTCATATCCATATAACATGCCCTTGTAAAGTTGAAACCATTATTTCGTCACCCACTTATTGCGTAGGCTGATCTTGTACGTCTAGTTCTGGAACCCAAATACTGCAACCCAACGGTGGTACTGTGATAACAATACTGTGTGACATGCCCTGCCATGGAGTAGCCTGAGCTTCACAGGGATTATCATTGACGACATCACCGCCACCATAGTGGCGATGGTCGCTGTTGAGCAATTCGCGGTAGTTTTGCGCCGTGGGTACACCCACTCTGAAGCCGTAATAAACCTGTGGAGACATGTTGACCACAATCACGACATGTTGTTGCTTGTCCATTCCAAAACGACAAAACACCAAAATGTTATTGTCAGCATTGTTGCAGTCGAGCCATTGGAAACCGTCGCTATGATGATCGCGTTGATATAATGCAGGATATTGTTGATAGCATTGATTGAGATCGCGCACCCAATCTTGCACACCTTGATGTGGTGCATAGGTTAATAAATGCCAGTCTAGGCTCTGGTTATGGTTCCATTCGTTGCGCTGGGCAAATTCGTTACCCATAAACAATAATTTTTTGCCAGGATGAGTCCACATAAAGCCATAATAAGCACGTAATGTGGCGAACTTCTGCCAGTCATCACCCGGAATTTTATGCAGTAACGACCCCTTGCCGTGAACTACTTCATCGTGACTGAGTGACAAAATAAATTGTTCCGTAAAGGCATACACCAAGCTAAAAGTAAGTTCACCATGGTGATAACGCCTAAAAAGGGGATCGCAACTGATATAACGCAGAGTGTCGTTCATCCAGCCCATATTCCACTTAAAACCGAATCCTAAGCCATTATTGCTGGTGGCTTGCGTCACACCTGGCCATGCGGTGGACTCTTCAGCAATCATGTTAATGCCTGGGAAGCATTGGTACATGCGCGCATTTAATTCTTGTAGAAAGCTGATAGCTTCAAGGTTTTCACGACCGCCAAATTTATTTGGGATCCATTGATCGGCTCTTCTGCTGTAATCGAGGTAGAGCATAGACGATACAGCATCAAGCCTTAAGCCATCAAAATGAAATTCATCTAACCAGTAATGGGCATTACTGTATAAAAAACTGCGTACTTCTGCGCGGCCATAATTATAAATTAGTGTGTCCCAATCCGGTTGTTCGCCTTTGCGGGGATCATCATGTTCATACAAGCAACTACCGTCAAATCGCACCAAGCCATGAGGATCGCGAGGAAAATGTGCTGGCACCCAATCGAGTAACACCGCAATGCCTTGCTGGTGGCATTCATCAATAAAAGCTCTAAGGCCATTGGCATCACCAAAGCGATACGTAGGGGCAAATAACCCTACGGGTTGATATCCCCAAGAGCCATCAAACGGATATTCACTGATTGGCATTAACTGTAAATGGGTAAAACCCATCTCTTTGATATAAGGCACTAACTCGGCAATTAACTGCGAGTAATCAGTATATTCCTGGCCGTCATCCCCCTTGCGGCGCCACGATGCTAATTGCACCTCATAGATAGACATAGGTTGTATGTGTGGCTGATGACTTGCCCGATCTGCTAACCATTGACTATCTTGCCAGTCATAACGTTCGACATGAGGGATTTTCGAGGCATTATGAGGTGATGGTTGCATGGCGACCGCGTAAGGATCGGACTTAATAACTTGATTGCCATGCATATCGCTAATGGCGTATTTATAGTGTTGTTCGGGCTCAACCTCAGCAATGAAAATATCCCACAGCCCACTGGCTGGATGGTGACGCAATATATGGCGCTTGTTGTCCCATAAATTAAAATCACCCATCACCGCAACTTGCTTAGCATTAGGCGCCCAAACACAAAAATGAACCCCTTTCACACCGTGATGCTCGCGCCAATTAGCCCCCTGAAAATGGTATGTTTGCAACTGGCTTCCTTCGCCAAATAAATACACGTCATCAGGGTTGAGTAAGCTGTCAAATTGATATGGGTCGTTAATAAGTTGCTCACACAAGGGATATTGTACCCGTAATAAATAAGCGAAAGATTTCACTCTGCGGCCCATTTTACCGGCAAATAAACCGTGCTCGTTCACTTGCTCAAGTGTTGCCACTTTACGTCCATCCTTAGCGCTCAACACATCAACACTGATCGCACCAGGTATTAAGCAACGGACAACCAGCGCTTTACCATCATTAACACTGTGCATGCCAAGCAGTGAAAACACATCTGTGTACTCACCATTTAATAAGGCTATTTCACTACCTTGTTGAAAATACGGGGTCGCTACAGTCATATTCAATGATCCATTAATAGGCAAGTTTATCGGATGACGATGTGTTTTCTGTATTTGTGTTTACTGTTCTTGTATTTACTGCACTTGTGTTAACTGCACTGGCTTGAGTTCGGGACTTTCGGGCTGATGCTATCGCTTCTAGACGTTGCTGTACTTTAGGGCTTTGGGACATTTGTTTGATTGAAAGGGGTAATCGACGCTGCCAATTAGGGAATGCTTTCCAGGTGCCGGGAATATTTACCCCGTGTTTATCGGCGACTAAATCACTTAATTGCACACTAAACAGTTGTGCATTGCCATTTGCGGCAACACGTATCCAGGCCAATAACACACTGTCAAAATCTAATTGTTCAACCGATGTAATGGAGGTTGGTAGCTCAAATTCCTGTTCGCGGATAAGCAAGTCAATCAATTGCAGTTTCTCTTGCTGACGCTGGTCTATGGCCTGCTGTAATTTGTCATCGGTTTCAATCAATTCGAGCTGACGTCGTAGACGTAAGTCAGCACCAAACCACCACGCAGAAAGCGTTGGTACATCATGATTAGCCAGCATCATCAGGCTTTGACGCTTATAGTTTTGTGGTGATTTGAAGCGATTGTGGTCTTTACAAAAATAAAATAATTCATTAGATAAAATGCCTGCGTCCTGTAAACACGCCACAATTTCCGGTGGTACTATGCCTAAATCTTCGCCAATCACGATACAACGAGCGCGCTGACTTTCTAAACAAACAATGGCTAACAAGGTTTCTAACGGATAATAGACATAACAACCATTACCGAGTTCTTCATGTAGTGGCCACCACCACAAACGCAGTAATCCCATGACATGATCAATTCTCAATGCCCCGCAACTTTGCATATTACTGCGAACCAACTGGATAAAATGACTATAATCATGCTGTTTTAATTTAACCGGATCGAATGGGGTTAAACCCCAATTTTGGCCATGTTCAGCAAAAGGATCTGGCGGTGCACCAATACTGGCGTTGTCACAAAACAAATCGGCATTGGCACTAATTTCGGCGCCATGACTCACAGCCCCGACAGCCAAATCACGAATAAGCCCAATACTCATACCACATTGTTTTGCATTCAACTGGCAAGCTTGTAATTGCTCATTAGCGACAAATTGTAGATACAAATAAAAGCCAACATCTTGAGTGAAATATTTAGATGCCAATTCCACTTCAACGGTAACAAACTGCATCAGCGCAGCTTCATCATGTGCTAAAAACGCCTTATAGGCTTTGTACCGTGGCGTTTCGAGCTTGACGTGGTGAGAACAAAATATTTGATACATTTTCTCTAAGGCTGCGTATTTCAGGCTATGCACTTCATCGTAATTTATAAGATGTGCTTGATTCAGCACTAACCTTTTTTGTTGCCACTTCTGTGATAATAGTTCCCCATTGAGGGCCTTATATTCATCAACGGCTTCAATTTGTATATATAAAGGGTTTAATCGACGGCGGTCCGTTGGACTGTATGGACTAGGGTTATCTGGCTGGCTGATGTCTACAGCATGTAGTGGATTGAGAAGGATAAAATCCGCACCGGCATTGGCAGCATACTCTATAAGTTCAGCTAAATTGCCAAAATCACCAATGCCCCATTGCGCCTCATTACGTAAAGCATACAGTTGCGCATTAAGTCCCCATGATTCCTTATTGTTGTTAAATGGTTGCGCTGAACGACCTTGATAAGCCGAAGACGGTGCAACCATCAACTGTCCATGTAAGGTGTCTTTACGCTGAGGATCATGATTAAACGCTAAATCAACTTGGTGATAACCTAAATTCAATGTAGCGTTATCAAGCATTAAGCGATATTGGCAATAACGCTTATCATTAATATGATATTCGCCAGCAATAACACAATCACATACATTGGCACTCACCGAGATTGTGTCAATATTTTCACCGCTGATGGTCACCACAAACCCAGATACATAATTCTCTGGCAGATAGACATCAACATGAGGCTTATCAATAGTACACCATTGAAAAGTATGTAGCGGAAGCAACCAAGGCTGTACATCGAGTAGCTCTATTCGTGCGTCTATCCTTGGTTGTGATAATTGCTGCTGAGTAAAATCCTGTACATCAAATGATTGCGGGTCGGACTCATCATGAAGATGTTCATGTTGATGAAACGATGATTGCAATAACATCGTGGTTAAAATGCCCTGCCTGTCCCTAGCGGGTATGTGAACAAGATTACCGAAACAATCGATAAACTCTGCCCCAACGCCTTGCAAATATAGCAACTTCTCTAGTCCCATATTTGTCTCCCTCGCGATAATTAACTGCATTAATTCC
>NZ_PJAP01000660.1:0-2115 GCF_002836795.1 Shewanella sp. 11B5
GATTAAAACTGTGTAAGAGCGAGCCATCTGAAAAAGCCACATTAGCAAATCGAGCAGTAGAAATATTAATTTGATGGCTTCTGCGCATCAAATACATTTCCATAATTCTTTTGGAAGCCCCCATCATATTCACTGGGTTTGTCGCTTTATCTGTCGAGACACAAAAATATTTTTTGACACCCGCTTGAATAGATTGTTGAATTGTTTTGTCTGTATTAAACACATTCACATCAATCATTCGCATTAATGTAAAAGGGTCTTTCTCACTTCTTACATGCTTTAACGCAGATAAGTTGAGGACATAGTCATACTGACCGTCATCTTTAATAAAGGCATCATATTCAATCGAGCCAATATCCAGCGCAAAACTTTGAAAATCACCCGCAATATATCCAAAAAAACTTCGAATATCTCGAACAAGCTCTGCTAGGTTATTTTCACTAATATCAACAGCATGGAGTTTACAGGGATGCCTTTTGAAAATCTCTTTAGTAACAGCCTGACCAATTGAGCCAGCTGCGCCGAGCACCAAAAAACGAGATGATCCAACTAGTGAATCTAATTGTGCTGTTAATGCCGTCATGTCGCTATTAAGCAAAGGAAGTGACCTTCCAATTAACGATAAATCTAACAATTGCATTCCTTTATGTTTAATAGCCAACTTGCATGTGGTGTTTAATACATCACAATCATCTTAATTAATTTATAATGTACATCTTTTAAAACTGTTCAATTAACTTAATTAATTTGATAGCGAGCCATTCATAGTAAATCTCATTACCATGAATCCAATCATGTTCTCCATCTGCATAAACGACATTAGAAGCATAATCCATCGGCTCAGTTATTTCATCATCAAATAGACTTGCAGCATCCAAAAACGGAATATCAAATTGTGAACAAACATAATTAAGAGCTTTATGGTATTCATGCACTAACACTGAAATCGATTTAGCTTCATCAAAATACTTAGAGAATGGAGGATCTGATACTACAATAACATTATGTCCATTGTCTTTTAGAGCAATTAATATAGACAATTGTTGTGATTGATCTTCGTGAAAAAAATCAACAAAATTCTGCAGTGAAAATGGATCGTTGCAACGATTCTCTTGCAGTTTTAACCAAGTAACAAACCGTGATATTGTTTGATGTGTTTGTAATCCAATATTACTAATAATGACCGACTTTTTAAGCTCGCCGAGTGGTTTATGCTCATGAGCTTGGATGTTTAGTAGTGCAGCTGCCCAAAGTTTTCTAGAAGGTGCATTTTCAAGAGGAACAAAATATTCACTAGGGCAAATCGCAAATTTCCTTTGAGCAAACCCAGAGCCGTTCATGATCATACCTCCAGCCACAGGAACATTCATTGACTTTAGTGCAGTCGATAACTTACCCATATGGCTATCGCCGACAAGTGTAATTTTAGTCGAGGGTTCACTCTGCTTTGTTTTAGACAACAAATTATACGCTTCTAATTGTTCTTCTTCACATTGAATTTCATAATTTGATATACTACCTGACGATTTAACAACCATATGGTCTGCATTTAAAGCTGATTTGAAGTGTTTCATCACGTAATCGACACCCTTTGGCGACACGGTTCTTCTATTATTTTCGAATCTAAAGTCATTACTTGAATTAACTGAAATAATTTCAAATGAGGGGAAATAGCTTATATCTTCGAAATAATCAGAAAGATAACCGGCAACCGCTCGCAACACAGCTTTCGAATAATAACTAGCAACTAGTATATGTTTATCTGTAGCGGTCGCGGTAAGTGGTACAGGTGAGACAGTAAGTATTATGTTCAGTTTTGGATTGAGTTCCTTCAAATACTGATGAATTTTTAACACATCTGACAATATCTCATTGTAATTAAACTCATGTAGCTTATAAATTGTTCTATCAAATTGACCCGCTATGACTCCCGGACAGTTTGGATAATATATATCGTTAATGTCTTTCCAAGCTTCAGTTAACCCTAGTGTAAAAATGAGTGTATTTGTTGAAGATAAAGTACTAAGCAGCTCTTCTTTTGCTTCGAGTCGAGAATATTCTAACTCGCTTTTTGATGTAAAACCTTGTGGATAAACATTTGGCCTTAATAAATCA
>NZ_PJAP01000661.1:0-1810 GCF_002836795.1 Shewanella sp. 11B5
AGATGTGGTATAAGAGACAGGTGTTACCGTTTGGTGAGTGACCGATTTTCAGAGTAATTCACGCTAAATTAAGTTGTTATAAACACCACGTCTATGTGGTTTGGGGAGTACAAAATGGGCTTTAAATTAACGGTAAATTGGCAGTCTTCACCAAGTGAGGAAGGTGAATTTAATCGCGATCATGAGGTTAAATTTGGCACTGGGCAAACGATTCAAGCGTCATCTGCGCCTGAATACAAAGGTAATGCTGATAAAGTGAACCCAGAAGAAAGCTTACTTGCGGCTCTGTCCTCATGCCACATGCTGACCTTTTTAGCGATTGCCCATTTAAAGCGGCTACCTGTTGCCAGTTATGTTGATAATGCCACTGCTGATTTAGGTAAAAATGAGGCGGGTAAAGTCGCTGTGGTTAAGATGACATTAGCACCTAATGTCACGTTTGCAGAAGGGATTGAAGTTGACGAAGAAACGTTAGCGAAGATACATGAAAAAGCCCATGCAAATTGCTTTATTGCTAACTCATTAGCATGTGAAGTTGAAATAAAGCAGTAAGATTTTGTACAGTTTTACAGTTTTACAGTTTTACATTTTTAATAATAACCCTCTCAACATGACGCTGAGAGGGTTATTTTTTATTGGTTTACTAAACTCAATATGAGGTTACTTCGCTTTTATGTCGGCTGCAGGGCCAATGTCAGGCATTGGCAAGCCTTGTAATGGAGCAATAGGTTGTTGTACTAGTTCATCTTTCAAATAACTGATAGCAGCATCAAGCTGTGCATCTTTACCGCTAAAAGTGGCATAAGGTAAGTTATCAACTTCAATGTCTGGCTCAACCCCGTGACCTTCAACAACCCAACGGCCATCGATGGCATATTGTGGGTATTCTGCCACTCGTGCCATGCCTTTGTCGGTCACTGAATTTCGACCCGACAACCACACACCAGCGCCCGCGGTTTGCTTACCGATTATAGGCGCAATATTCAGCGCTCTAATGCCGGCAGAAAAAGTCTCACCGTCTGAGTAGGTCATTTGATCAGCCAACACAACTAAATGGCCTCTGAAGGTTTGTTGCATGTTTGCGTTTGTGCTGCCATGAGTTGGCTGCCAAAATGCCCACGCACGGCGTAACAGTTTTTCGATAATCCAGCTGTCGATATTGCCACCACGATTGCGGCGAACATCGATGATTAAACCGTCTTTGTCGTAATTAGTATAAAACTCGCGAGCAAAGCTTTCGACATCACCGCTGCCCATGGCATACAAGTGTAAATAGCCAATATTACCTTTAGAGGCTTTGGCCACTTTGTCGCCGTTATACTCAACCCAATCAAGGTAACGTAGCTTGGCATCGGTACCAATATCATGGGGAGTCACTATGGTATTAATGGCTGTTTTACCACGGACTAAACCTAGCAACACTTGCTTGTTGCCTTGGTTTCGCAGTAGTTGAGTCACATCGGCAATGTTAGTGATTTTCTTGCCATTGATGCTCGCAATCACATCCCCTTCTTTCGCATCAACCTCAATACGGGCCAATGGGGATGCCGACAACGGTAACTCAGGATCGGTTTGATAAATATGGCTTATTACCACACCTCTATCGGTTTGTGTCAGCCTAGCCCCTAATGCAGCGGCTTTGGCTGCATCGGCATCTTGGGCAATATCGCCACCTCGTACTTGTGAATGTAATGAGTTCAGTTCACCCATCATTTGGGTGAAAATATCATTCAGCTCATTACGATCGGTCAGTCTGTCTACCAAAGGTTGATATTTAGCTTTAGCTGCTTGCCAATCTACGCCGCGCATT
>NZ_PJAP01000662.1:0-2109 GCF_002836795.1 Shewanella sp. 11B5
TGAATAAAGCGCTTACTGCGTTCCAAGTGCCAATTATTGATGTCACAACTGATGAGGCTATTTTTGAAGGCGAAGGTTGGGACGCTGTTGTCGTGATAGCGACGAGTTTAGCTGACATCAAACAAGATGAAGTGAGTTTGCTTGCTGCACACGCTAGTCAAATAGATTTCCGTGTCGGTAAAAGTGCCACGTTGCTTTTTGCCCCAGGGTTAGCCGGTGGTCGTTTGATTATCTCCCCAGTGACAGATAGCGACAATGAGTATAGCGATGTCAGGATTTTTGCCAAAGCCGCTCGAGAAGGTATTGCCATTGCTAAAGCCGCAGGTGCCACTAAACCTTTACTAGTTGTTCCAAGTGTAACTGACAATCGCTTTGCTAATGCAGAACAAGTCGCCGCACTGGCGTGTGGACAAGAGCTTTGGCAACCGTTAGAGGCGCGAGAAGCAAAGTCTTTACAACCGAGTTTAACCGCGATTGGATTATTGAATACTGCCACCCATAGTTTATTACTTAATGCGGCAGAATCTGGACGAGTATTGGCGCGCGATCTTTGTGGTACAGATCCTGAGCGTATGTCGGCTATTGGTTTTGCACAATATTGTGTTGATGCTTTTGCTGATAGCGGTTTGGCTGTATCTGTGGTTGATCAAGTCGAGCAGTTAAAAGCGCAATACCCATTACTCAGCGCAGTGGGTAGAAGCTCTTTTGATGTTGCACGTCATCATCCACGAGTGGTAAAGCTTGAATATGTTGGTGAAGGCCCTATTACAAAAACCTTATTCTTTGCTGGCAAAGGTGTGGTTTACGACACTGGTGGCGCTGATATTAAAGTTGCAGGATCTATGGCTGGCATGAGCCGTGATAAAGGTGGCGCGGCAGCAGTTGCCGGTCTAATGAAAGCACTATCAATACTGAAACCTAAAGGTATTAAAGTCATTGCTGAACTCGGATTAGTAAGAAACAGTATTGGCAGTGATGCATTTGTCACTGATGAAATCATTACGAGCCACGCAGGTGTGCGAGTTCGCATTGGTAATACTGATGCAGAAGGTCGCTTAGTGTTGGCTGACTTATTATCACATTTGCGTTTACAGGCTCAAACAGCGGTGAATCCACAATTATTTTCGGTGGCGACGTTAACCGGCCATGTTGTACGATCCTATGGTGGTTATCCTGCATTAGTTGAGAATAGCGCTGCTAAAAAGCAAGGGGTTGCAGCAAAACTTGCTGAAGTGGGTCAGTTATGGGGGGAGCCATTCGAGGTTTCACGATTACGTCCGGAAGACTTTGATAAAATTGCCGATAAAAACGGCGCTGCAGATGTAGTGTCATCGAATAATGGTCCGTCTTCCATTACTGCTCGTGGGCATCAATATCCTGCCGCTTTCTTGATAAAAGCCTCTGGATTAACAGAAACAGAACTGGCATTTACCCATATCGATATTGCAGGCAGTGCTGTTGAGGGCGATCCTTTGTATGGAAAGCCAACCGCAAGCCCTTTGGTTGCTTTATTACAGCTTTCAAATTAGAGGTGTTTTGGTTGTTAAGTGGCTGTTCTTATTGCGTTTAATTTTACAGTTACATACTGTTAACAATAGTTATACATAGTTTTAATACGAAATTATTGTAATTAAATCACTTTTAATGAAGTTTTTGTGAATTAAAGCAAATAATACTTGTAATTAAATTACAGTTTTGTATAATTCATTTCGTCGGCAAGCAATGTGTTTGTCGGCTCTAGTTAATCCAGGATGGATATAACCTCCAAGGATCTGAGTGACAAGTTGTCTCAATGGATTTGAGAAATGTACGTTCCAGGGAACCGAGCCAAGCTTTACTAGGTTTATACAACTTTACTTTAATCAGGAGCACGACTATGTCTTATACAGGTAACAGCAAATTTTATTGGCAGAACACTTGGTTTGCCGACGTAACAGTTTTACGTGGCGGTATATTCGCCATGAAACGTTAAGAATTGACCCTCTTTACGTAGTTTTAATATCCATCAACCTTTTGTTCGTCTCGTTTGACGGTTTTAGACAAGGTGGTAAATTAATTAATTTATCGCCACATCACGTTAAGTGATGCTAGCTTTCCTTTCCCCATATG
>NZ_PJAP01000663.1:0-2109 GCF_002836795.1 Shewanella sp. 11B5
CGAGCGAACTCTGCTATCACCAAAATTTCTATTATTAACAAAAATTGTATATGCATGAATATCAAGTGCCGCAGACTCAACTAATGTAGAGAATGTATCAAGGTCTTTATTCCATGATAGAACGGCTAGAGCGTCAATATTGCCTTGAAATGCCACTCTTGCTTTACTGTTCTGCAATTCAGAGCAAACCATCACGCCAAAATGAAAGCCATTATGATCGTAAACAGGTTTATTCCACTTAGAATTCTTTTGATTGGCCCAACTTTTTCCAAAGAGTTTCGTTAGGTTTTCTTCTTCAGATGGCGCAGGCTCAAGTTTTTGTTGCCATATACGCGTCCAATGTGGATATCCTAGCCTATCATCTTTTAATACAAGACAAGCTTCACTTATCAACTTGTCGTTTTTAAAATGCCTATATTCAGTACCTGCGATTAAATTAATTCCCACTCCAGTTAGGCGATCCGCAATACTATCAACCCATTTTAAAGGAAGTGATAACTCTGGCATGAAAAGGTAATCAGGCCGAGGTTTCGATGAAATAACCCCATTAATTAATTCGCAAATTTGTTTATAACGTTGCAGTGAGTGATCAGGCTTGTTACATGCAGTTTTTGCCCAACAGCTCTCTTTGGTTGATAGACTTGTAACAGCTACAATAACGCTATCAGTCTTTTTCATTCCAATTTTAATTTTAGAAGAAGGTTTTGTTTTGTTTATCACGGGGTCTAAGAGGTTAGGTGATACCCATGAACCACGCAAAACAGAAATATATCGGGCCAAGCTTCTTATAGGGATTGAGTTTTTCTTAGCATTCTTACCGATGCACTCAGGCAGTAATTGAACTATTTCTGAGGACGTATAAGGTCTAGTTGGAAACACGTATGGAAGGATATTTTCATAGCCCAACTTTCCACGTTTGTATAACCTATATTTTTGTGTCTTAGCTAAAAATTTAATTAGGTGATCAGCATTTAAAAAATTGCTGTCATATAATATGTTTATTAATTGTTTTTGTGCATGAACATTTTCATCATCATTATCTAAATGACCGAATATGTTTTGGACTAACTTGTAAGGACTTTTAGCAAGATCACTTTTTTGCAGCTTTGGTGCTATTTCGTAAAAGCCGTTATCTAAATAGCTGGATAAAAACTCATCGTTAGCACTAAACCGTTGTAATAACGTTTCCATAAACGTGTGAGCAAGCTTTTTTACTATAATATTGGCAGATTCAGATTTTAACTCTGTAGGGTATGCTTTAGCTGCACAATCAATAAATGAATGAGCTAGTGACTTGTAGAGTTCATCCCATACATTGCTGGTTAGCTCACAACTCTCGATACCATTAATAACGCCTTTGTTGCCTTCACTTTTTAGGTGCTCAATAAGTTCATCTAAAGCATCAAAAGTTACTGTTACTATTTTATTAGCGTCATCCCAATCTTTTAAAGAAATAGCTAAACTGAGTAGTCTTGGCAAGTAAGTATAGTGATTTAAGATTTTTTCTGAGCACAGGATGTGATCATACGCAAATTGATAGAATCCTTTACGCTCTTTTTTCCAACCTGATGCGGGAATATCTCTGGCAAGGGTTTCCACTTGACGCAATTGAATTGACCAGCTTAATCTATGTAAACTTAATCCATCAGCTCGCCTAAGTGTGTCAGCACTTTCGCTAGATGATTCTGCTGCAATCAATACTTTTGCTGCTGTTGATTTTTCAAATTGATCTATTGAAGGCATTAATCTGTGTTCACTAGACAGTTTATGCATTTCTTGCTCAATGCTATCAATAAGGTCAAATCCTGCGTCACCCTCTAAGATGAATAATTTCTGTTTAGTTGATTGAAATTGTATTTTTGTATTTTTAAAGTAGTATTTGGGGAAATCAATCGACCAAATATCAGTGTTATTCTCATCAGCTTTTAATACAAATTTATCAGAACCTCTAAATTTAAATTTTAATCGCTCTGAAATGAAATCCATAAATGATTTTGTATCATTTATTTTGCCACCATCATGAAGAACTAAAAACATATCATCAACATATCGGCCATAGTGAACAGGCGTCAGCTCTTCTCGTATTAACTGGTCCCACTTACAAAGTAA
>NZ_PJAP01000664.1:0-2104 GCF_002836795.1 Shewanella sp. 11B5
TGTGGCGTACAAAAAAGGCATCCGCCCAGAACGTCCATTAGCCATGGCAACTGTAGCATCACAAATGGGTATTACAGCCAGCCCAATTGCCGCAGCTGCCGCAGTTGTGCTTGCCACTGCCGTTGATAATAATCTAGATATTAACTTACTTGATGTACTCATGGTGACCATTCCCGCCACACTAACAGGCTTACTAGTAGCGTGTACTTGGAGCTTAAAGCGCGGTAAAGATTTAGATAAAGATGAAGAGTTTCAGGCACGTTTAACAGATGATGAGTTTCGTGAAGCATTAACCGACCCCAAAGCAGATGAGGTGCAAACACCCCAGGCCGAATCGACAGCAAAGAAAGGCTTAACAGTATTTTTACTGGGTATATTTGCCGTTATCATGGTGGCGATGTTTAGTAAGCAAATACTACCTGCTGGCGTCAGCATGTCGGTCGCGATTCAATTTATGATGTTGTCAGTCGGTGGAGTAATATTACTCGCCACCAATATCTCACCGAAAAAAATTGTCACCAGTAACGTGTTTACCGCCGGTATGACTGCGGTCATTATCATTTTTGGTATCGCATGGATGAGTGACACCATTATTGAGCACCATAAAACCTATTTAGTGAGTGCGGTAAGCGACATTGTCAGCGTGTATCCATGGACATTTGCTATTGCGATGTTTGTGTCGTCTATCTTCTTAAAAAGCCAAGCAGCGGTATTAACTATAATGCTGCCATTGGGGTATTCACTCGGCATCCCAGCTCCAGTATTAATTGGTGTACTGCCAGCATGTTATGCCTATTTCTTCTTCCCATTCTACCCAAGCGATTTAGCCGCAATTAGTTTTGATAGAACCGGCACCACCCACATTGGTAAATACGTACTCAACCACAGCTTTATTATTCCAGGCTTTATTGGCGTAGTAACAGCAACGTTTGTTGGTTACTTTATATCAATGGCGATTAACTAGCCCTAGCTTGTAATTTGGCTTTGAGCCAAGAACTAAAGTGATAAACCGCTAGTGAATTGACCCAAATAAGTCACTAGCATCAATAAAAATGGCAGCCAACGTGGCTGCCATTTTTGTTTTTAATCATTGAGAACCCAAAGACCGAAGAACGAAGACCTAAAAAACTAAAATTATCTGATGAGTTATCGACAGGTTCATGGGGTAATCCGCCCACCATATCGCCATCTGCAACACGCCGTAAACCTATCCATGGGGGCTTGACGAAAACATCCTGTTTTCAACAGTTGCATATGCCTATATGGCTGGCTTTGATGGAATCAAATAAGCCTAAACAACGGTAATACCACAACGTTGTAGGAAATCGAAAGTGTCATCATAAAACTCAGACAGCCTTGTTTTATCAGAGTCATCTCCACTAGGAACGAAAATTATCATCCCCTGCCTCGCTCTAGTCAGTAGCACTCGGTAGGCATTCTCTAAATAAATTTGAGTTTGTTCTTGTTGGCGCTTTTCCCATTTACTTCCGCGAAATCGCCAATGTTCTTTCCCAGTAGGTTTAAATCGAAAATCACCGTCCCAAGCAACTAAACACCAATCTAACTCTAAACCTTGAACATCAAACTCAGTCGCAATATCTTCCAAGAAGTGAGATGAACGAATATCCTCCGGTGGCCCTAGAAACCAATCTTTGGGCTCAATTTTGTTTTTTACAAAAATACCCTCTGCTTTAAGACGTATTGCGTTTGACGAAGCAAGCATGCCAATACTTTCAGTAGCTCGGCTCCGCGATTTTATCCACTTCTTTGCAGTGTCTAAATCTCGAGTCACTTTAATAGGATATAAGTGTGAGAACGTAGTGAATAATTTCCGAGCTAATACGCTATCACCATCAATCAAATAATGAATAAAGCTTGATAGTTTTTCCGCCCTGAATGACCGCATCGAAGTTGCTAAATGCAAACACGGTAAGACAGTTCCTTTTGATAAATGGCTTGCGGTTATATTTGATGCAACATATTCCCCATTGAGTAAATCTGCAGAGTAATAAGCATCCCAATGACTAAATTTTGCGTCTAGTGCATTAAGCCAATCTAACAACCCCACCTCTCCGGTATTAATTTCTTGCCCTCCACCAACCAG
>NZ_PJAP01000665.1:0-2103 GCF_002836795.1 Shewanella sp. 11B5
TAAATGATCTTTTTTAGGGTTTTTAATCGATTCTTTAAACTTAAATCCTTCGCTACGAGTACCATCAATGAGATAAGGAGAACGCATGAGAATATTAGGCATTGTTAACCCAATAAAGCGAGAATCGTCCATTTTACGTAACGAATTCCACTTAATGTACTCGTGTTGTTCAAAAATTTTGGCGATATTCATATGAGCAGATAAATCGGAAAAATCATCAGCACCAAACAAAGAAGGACTAGCCGAGGTAATAAAGGGCGCAAAAGCGGCGGCTGCAGTGCGGGATATTTCTTTTAAAATATCAATATCATTAGTAGAGACACCAGGACGGCTTTTATGAGTGATTTGATAATCACCAATTAATGTGCCGAAGGGTTCACCACCAGACATGTCGTATTCATTGTTGTAAATCAGTTTAAAAAAATCACTTTGATCAAACTCAATGGCCCGATTAATGTCTTTAGACAGCGTTGTCCAACAACAATCGAGCATTTTCACTTTCACTTTCTGGTCTTTATCATGTAAATCCTGCTGTTGAACAAGATAAAGTACTCCACGCCAACTGGCTTCTAACGCCTGAAATGCATCATGATGAATAATAGCGTTAAGCTGTTGTTCTAATTGTCTATCAATGCGTTCAATGGCTTTAAGCAGGAAAGGTAAAACAGATGTTTTATCGAATTGTTCAAGCGAATGGCTTGAGTTTTCAAGCCACAGCAATAACGACCTAGTCGAGTCCGACTCTCGTAAGAACCGTTCGACTAGGTGTTTATTTTTTAGTGCCTGTGTAGTCGAAGATACTGGTTTGTTAACACCAGTATCTTCTTTGAAAATTTCACTTGTTACAAATGAAATGGTTTCATGCGGCATCGTTTGTTTCTATCCTTGAAAACAAATGAGGGTCACTGCATTAGCGCGTGATTATCCTACTTTAGGGATCTTCGCGACTAAACGTAAAGAGGCTGTCAGTTCTTCCATTTGTAACCAAGGACGTAACCATGCAACAGCATTGTATGAACCAGGTTGACCAGGGATCTCTTTAACTTCAACTTTTGCATCTGCTAATGGGTACTTGGCACGAATCTCTTGCCCACCACCTTCTGAAGCATTAACAAATGATAAAATCCAGCGATTTAACCAAGACTCGACATCTTCAGCTTCCATGAAACTACCAATTTTGTCTCGAGCCATCACTTTAAGATAATGCGCAAAACGTGATGTTGCCATTAGGTAAGGTAAACGTGCCGAAATGGCCGCATTCGCGGTAGCATCATGGTTAGACATTATTTTAGGTTTTTGGCAAGATTGAGAGCCAAAGAACACTGCATAATCAGTATGCTTGTAATGACATAGAGGCAAGAAACCCAACTTACTTAATTCAGCTTCGCGGCGATCGGTAATGCCAATTTCTGTTGGGCATTTTAAATCCGGATCACCATCATCACTGGTAAATACATGAGCAGGTAATCCTTCAACCTTACCACCACCCTCAGCGCCACGGATTGCGGTACAGAAACCATATTTACTAAATGCCTGACCCATATTAGTTGCCATGACATACGCGGCATTCATCCAGCAATAGTCATCGTGATCAGCGACTTTAGCACGACCACTTTCTAAATCTAATTCGAACTCTTCATAGCAAAACTCTTCAACAGGTTTTGTTGCTTCACCATACGGAAGACGGGCAAGCACACGTGGCATGGTTAAGGTGACAAAACGAGAGTCATCACTGTCACGGAAAGAGCGCCATTGCGTGTATTCTAAAGATTCAAATACTTTTTCAAGATCGCGTGGTTTACTGAGTTCTGTCCACTCATCAAAACCGAATAAAGAAGAACCAGCAGCAGAAACAAATGGGCAGAAGCCAGCGGCTGCAACATTAGATATCAATGATAATGTTTCAACATCTTCAGGATGATTACTAAACTCATAATCACCGACTAAGCAACCATAAGGTTCTCCGCCCGGGGTGCCAAATTCAGCCTCATAGATTTTTTTGAACATTTGACTCTGATCAAACTCAACCGCTTTACTCAAATCTTTGTGAAGTTCTTTTTTGGACAAACTCATGACACGAATTTTAAGCGTTTCATTTGTTTC
>NZ_PJAP01000666.1:0-2102 GCF_002836795.1 Shewanella sp. 11B5
TACAGCGGCGCTAATAAGCTGGGATGCTCGCTACTTGGTCGTACTCTTAGCAAGGGTTTTTCGATGCTAGATAATGCCAACACTTGGCTGTCATTGACAATAAAATGACTGTTTAAAGAATTGGGATTACAGACTAATATTCGAGGCCGTTGATATTTTATTGTTTTGGTCATTGACGCATTGGTCTGTGATGAGTTTGTCAGTTGTTCATCTGCATTTTGCGATATGGTTGAGGGTTGTATGGTTGAGGACAATATGGCCGCTGGTGGGGTTAACCATAACGTGATCCCAAGAATAGGTAAGGGCAGAGACTTATGGCTGAGTAAGCGGTTTGCCATTGCGGCGATATCGGTCTGAGTTAACGATTTTTCATCACGACTGAGTTTTTCATGCCCCATACAATGATGACATTGTAGATTAATATTACCAAAAGAGGGATGTTGATTATCGCCAAATTTTGGCTGGCAATGTTGGCAAAAATTCAGCGGTAAACCAGAGTGAAGCGGCTTAATGTTAAATGGTTTTCGCTGCCCGCTGTGCTGCTCTATACGCTGAATGTGGGTGTCAAGCAACCAAACAGATAACAAGAAATCACTGGCGATGTCATCGGCTAACGATTCAAGCTGCGCTTGAGGAGCAAAGGCCTCAATAAAGTAACGTATTTTACTGGTTTGAGGCTCGGATTCAGCACCAATACTGATATTAAATTCGCTGCGTTCAAGGTATTGATTGCACAAGTGCTCATATAACGGCACATGGCGTTGGCATACAAAATCAAATCGAATGTTATGCATCGACATAGCAACCTCGCTTATAAGCGTCAGGAATCACCTGATCAACCGTTATTTCATTCACAATCTGCTGGCTAAACCCTAAGTCGGTTAAATGGGTTAACAAGGCGTGTTCCATTAGCGGAATGGCGGCATGTAAATGTGGCGTAAGCCCCAAAGTCATTGGCTCAATCACGGTAGGGGTAACACCTAATACAAACGTGTGTGGCCTATCACCCACAATGTCCATCATGTTGAGTGTTTGCAGCATTTCCACTTCATGAGCACTACCTTGCCAATCGATTTCAGCAGGGGCGTGATCAAAATCGAAAAAGTACACTTCACCAGGCTCCACGCCAACACTGTTCACCGTATCGACCACAATTAAATGGTCGTACTGGCTTATCATCGGAATAAGGCATTGAGCTAAGGTGCCACCGTCGACAATATCTATGCTGTCAGTTTGGTGGCTAAATTGGTATTTCTCTTTGATATAATTGACAAAATGCACGCCGACTCCTTCATCGGCGTACAATACATTGCCTATACCTAACAGCAATATTTTTTTCACAATAATAGATTCACCTTATTTATGATCTTTGTGATAGTCATAGCCAGACACTATTGAGTCGACTGAATTATGTTTAAAACGAATACCCGACCACACCGCCATATACACATGGATCACCACAAAAATAATGAAGGCCCAAGTTAAATAATGGTGGAAGGTTCTAAGTGATGCTAAGCCGCCACAAAGTGCTGTTAACCATGCAGATACATCGCCAAGTAACCCGCCCAAGCCTAAGTGGTACACATTGGCGTACAGCACTAAGCCTGTGATACACACAATCAAGGCAACAAACGAAATCGCCACATAAGTCATAAACTGTAACGGTCCGTAAACCCCAGCTTTATGCAAATTACCCATCCATAAATAGGATTTTAATTGTGTTATCCAGCTTTTCACACTCAGCACATCTTTAAACGAACGTCTTTCAATGTTGTTGCGACTGAAGAAAAACAAATAAAAACGCACCAAAGTGATACTGGTGAGCACAAATCCAAAAATGATATGCGCAAACCGGATCCAACCTTGTACAAGTACATCAGTGCTGGCAGGCGCCACTAAAAATGGCCACGAGATATAAAATCCGGTGATCACTAATACCAAAATGGCCAGAGCGCGTAACCAGTGAAATATTCGAATCGCTGGAGTAAATATCAGCTGCCGATTATGGGTTGCAATATGTTCCATACTTTTATCCCTCCTACTCCATTACCTCTGATTAAAACCCATTTGGATCAATTTTAAATTGACCTAGGGTATGTTTC
>NZ_PJAP01000667.1:0-2093 GCF_002836795.1 Shewanella sp. 11B5
TGAAATCGATACATGTCGACTTCGTTTTGTAGCTGGTCTTGTAAAATCTTAGCATTGATGACATCTGATTTGGATAAGTTTTTCCGGTCAAGCTGCTTAAGTGTATGGAGAATTTGGAGCGTCTGTTGGTTCTTTTCTGCTAATGTTTCTGCAGATAAATCATCAAGCTTTGCGGCTACTGATGCATCTCCTAAACTGGCGGCTAACTCCGGTGAGAAAGCTAAATTAACCGCCCAACTCTGGTCTATAATCGCTTGTAGATCGTTATCTATCTGCGTTTGTTGGTGAGTGACTTGAGGCGCAATCTGTGTCGTGGTTGAATGACTATTACAACCCAATAAACTTAACATTATCAGTGCCGGTAGGATCAGCAAGCGCATCAATAGTCCTTTATGGTTTAATCTGTTTGTTAGCTTTAGAGTATGCCCGATTTAAGTATAAAAAACACATTCCAAATTAGTGTTTGCTTTTTAGTGTGGTAGATTCCAGAAAAAAACATTGGCCATCAGAATTTGTATGAATACATGTTAAACTGAACATCATTCTCTGACCGACAAAACCAAACTAATGGCAGGGTAAGTTTATAGGGGTTAATTATGATAGATAAAACCATTCCGCTGGTTGATTTGCATCGACATTTAGACGGTAATGTTAATGTAAAAACCATTTGGGAATTAGGCCACCAACACGGTATTCAGTTACCCGCTAATTCGCTAGAAGAACTTGCGCCATTTGTGCAAATCCAAGGGAAAGAGAACAACCTAGTCGATTTTTTGAAGAAACTAGATTGGATGGTCGCTGTATTAGCTGATCTAGATGCTGTAAAGCGTGTTGCTTATGAAAATGTTATCGATGCAGCATCGCAAGGGTTAGATTACGCTGAATTGCGTTTCAGCCCTTATTACATGGCGATGAATCATAATTTGCCCATTGAAGGTGTCGTTGAAGCTGTTATTGATGGTGTTCGTGCTGGTGTAAAAGAGCATGATATTAGCGTTAACCTTATTGGTATTATGTCGCGTTCTTTTGGACAAGAGAAATGCCGCTTAGAACTTGAAGGCATACTTGCTCATCGTGATAGCATTGTGGCGATGGATTTAGCCGGAGACGAACTCGGTTTTCCTGGCGACTTATTTACAGAGCACTTTAAGCGTGTTCGAGATGCAGGGTTACAAGTTACCGCTCATGCTGGTGAAGCTGCGGGTGCTGAAAGTATGTGGCAAGCAATCAACATACTAGGTGCTACCCGTATTGGGCATGGTGTGAATGCGATTCATGATCCGAAGTTGATGGAGTATTTGGCCAAGCACCGTATTGGAATTGAATCATGTCCAACCAGCAACTTACATACGTCAACCGTTAAAGATTATGATGTTCATCCACTGCGTAAATTTATGGATGCCGGTGTATTGATTGGCCTTAATACCGATGACCCAGGTGTGAGTGCAATTGATATCGCTCATGAATATCGTGTGGTTAAATCTGAAATGGGTTTCAGTGATAGTCAACTGGCGACATTGCAACGTAATGGCGTGGAAATGGCCTTTATGTCTGACAGTGACCGCAAAGCGTTATACGCTAAAAAAGCGAAGTAAATAGCGAATGTAAGTAAAAAAATAGCCAGCAAATGCTGGCTATTTTTGTATTCTACTTTACATAAATAGTGAGTTAAATAACTCTTGAAAACTGCTGCTGACGGGCTTTCTGACGATAATATACATCAAAACACATGCAGATATTACGAATAAGTAGACGACCGGTCTGGCTTACTGTTAACTTTCGATCAGTGATATCAACCAATTTATCATTTATGAATGTTTGCAATAGTTTAAGATCTTCAGCAAAATATTCATCAAAGTTAATGGCAAACTTTTGTTCAATTTTGTCCATGTCTAAATCAAAATGACAGATAATCTGTTTAATGACCGCGCGACGAATTTCATCATCGTGATTTAAGCTACAGCCTTTCCATAATGCATGACCATTAGCATCAATAGATTCGTAGTATGGACGAATATCTTTTTGATTTTGGGCATAGCAGTCGCCAATTTGGCTGATAGATGATACCCCTAACCCAAGCAAGTCACATTCTT
>NZ_PJAP01000668.1:0-2091 GCF_002836795.1 Shewanella sp. 11B5
ACGTCTTTTTACATCGATTAAGGTAGGGATTTTTATGGATAAAGTACTCATCCGCCAGTTAGCGATAGAGACCATTATTGGTATCTATGAGTGGGAAAAAAAACTTCATCAAACATTGCTTATCGATTTAGATATGGCCTGGGATAATCGTCTTGCGGCCGCCAGTGATAGTTACGAAAATGCATTGTGTTATGAAACGGTATCAAATCGTTTAACGGCTTTAATTACTGAGAATCCGATTGAATTGATTGAAACTGTCGCTGAAATGATTGCGCATTGTTTGCAAGACGAATTTAATGTGCCTTGGGTTAAAGTGGTTGTGATGAAACCAGGTGCAATACCTCATGCTGTTTCTGTCGGTGTCGAGATCGAACGCGGTAGCATTTAACTGTTATTTTTTTACTGTTTAGCATTAGGTCAGTCAATGGCACGTATTTACATAAGTTTGGGCACTAATATTTCACCAGAGAAACATCTTAAAGCCGGTTTGGTTGATTTACAGCAATGTTTTGGCCCATTACAATTATCACGGGTTTTTGAGAGTGAATCGGTAGGGTTTAAAGGCACTAATTTTTTAAATATGGTGGCCGCGGCTGATACCGGTTTATCAATTGCACAGGTTGTGACGACATTTAAACAAATTGAACAAGACAATGGCCGTATTAGAGGTGAGAAGAAATTCAGCCCAAGGAGCCTTGATATTGATTTGTTGCTGTATGACGATGTTATTTGTGACATTCCCGTAGAATTACCCCGTGGTGAAATTTTGTTTAACGCGTTTGTATTGTGGCCTTTGGCTGAATTAGTCCCTAATTTATCTCATCCGGTGACGTTACAAACCTATAAAACACTTTGGCAGAATTATGACAAACAGTGTCAACAACTGTGGCCTATTGAATTTGAGTTCCCACCAGAACTATTACCTACCAACACGTTATAACCAATTGATAAGTTAATCTCTAACAAGGACAAATATGGAAACGTTTCAAGTTATTCTGCTGGCATTAATCCAAGGGCTTACGGAGTTTTTGCCTATTTCTAGCTCGGCACATTTAATTTTACCATCACAAATATTAGGTTGGGCAGATCAAGGTTTATCATTTGATGTGGCAGTTAATACAGGCTCTTTATTTGCCGTGGTCATTTATTTTCGTCATGAGATTGTGGTACTGGCTAAAGCCTGGTTCACCAGCTTAGCTAGCAAGCAACAAACTCAAGAAAGTAAACTCGCCTGGTGGATTATTTTAGCGACTATCCCTGCTGTAATTGTAGGATTTACTGCCAAAGACTTTATTGAAACCCATTTCAGAAATACTTTAGTGATAGCGATAACCACGATTGTTTTTGGTTTACTGTTGTGGGCAGCAGATAGAATGTCAAAAGCACAGTTAACTGAATTTCAAATGGGTTGGAAAAAGGCTTTGCTTATCGGCTTAGCGCAGGCAATGGCATTAATACCTGGCACGTCGCGCTCTGGCGCCACGATGACAGCAGCACTGATGTTAGGGCTAACACGTGATGCAGCTGCTCGTTTTTCATTCCTTATGTCTGTTCCTGTGAGCTTTGGTGCTGCGTTACTGGTGACAAAAGACTTGGTTAGCAGTCCTGCCCCTATTGACTACCAAGCACTTGGTTTAGGGATTGTTGTTTCATTCGTTGCTGCGTATTTATGTATCCACTTCTTTTTAAAGTTTATTAGCAAAATAGGCATGACGCCGTTTGTATTATATCGCCTTGCTCTTGGTGCGATATTGCTTGGATTGCTCTATCTTTAAGATAAGCATTTAAGCGACTTTTGTTTGCATAGCGGGTAGGCTTACCATACTAGGTATTTCTACCCGTTTTTGTTTTACCATCTTTCAATTAACTATCAGCGTAATTATGACTTTATCTTTAATATGTCCAGTGTGTTCAGCTCCACTAAATCAACATCAAGCTTCAGCGGGATTTTATTGCGACAACAAACATCATTTTGATAAACACCCTAATGGTTACTGGCCACTGCTGAGCAACGTAAAAGGCAAGAGTAAGCCGCAAGTGGAGTCTCGCCAGCAAATGCGTGGGCGACATTTTTTATTAGAAACAGGTTTG
>NZ_PJAP01000669.1:0-2088 GCF_002836795.1 Shewanella sp. 11B5
AGCGCGTTATGTTCTGCTTTAGGCGAGTTTATTGAGCGTCTTAATAATAACTTTTTTTATAACGATCAATTCTTTGGTACTGAAATCGCCAATAGCGAATTTGTGCATTACCCGAATGAGAAATGGTTCGCGCTAGAAGAAGATGATGCTCTGCCTACTGGCATTTTAGATGAGTACTGTTTAGACATTTATAACCCCGATGAAGAGTTATGTGGCTCACATTTAATTGATACTAACTCAGGCAATAAAGATCGTGGCATTTGTGCTATTCCATACACGCGTCAGTCCGATGGGGAAACGGTCTATTTCCCGTCTAACCTTATTGAAAACTTATTTTTAAGCAATGGCATGAGTGCAGGTAATAACTTGCAAGAAGCTCATGTACAGTGTTTATCTGAAATTTTTGAACGTGCAGTTAAACGTCAAATTATCGAACAAGAAATTGTACTACCCGATGTGCCAATGGCAGTACTAGAGAAATTCCCAAGTATTTTAGCGGGCATTAAAGGGCTTGAAGAGCAAGGCTTTCCTATTGTAGTGAAAGACGCTTCTTTAGGCGGTCAATTTCCTGTTATGTGCGTGACCTTAATGAACCCACGTACTGGTGGTGTTTTTGCCTCGTTTGGTGCACACCCTAGCTTTGAAGTGGCATTAGAGCGCAGCTTAACCGAGTTGTTACAAGGCCGCAGCTTTGAAGGCTTAAACGATGTGCCAAAGCCAACGTTTAACAGCATGGCAGTGACTGAACCAGAAAACTTTGTTGAACACTTTATTGATTCAACTGGGGTTATCTCTTGGCGCTTCTTTAGCAGTAAGTTTGATTATGAATTCTGTGAATGGGACTTTAGCGGTACCAGTGAAGAAGAAGCCAGCGGTTTATTTGGTATTTTAGAGGCCATGGGCAAAGAAGTGTACATTGCCGAATTTACTGATTTAGGTGCTTCTGCGTGTCGTATTTTAGTGCCTGAATATTCAGAAGTGTATCCTGTAGATGACTTGATTTGGGACAATACCAATAAGTCTTTAAACTACCGTGAAGATATCTTAAATCTGCATTCATTAAGCACTAAAGCGTTAGGTAAGTTAGTTAATCGCTTAGAAGAAAGTCAATTAGATAACCACACCGATATCCGTACGTTAATTGGCATTGTGTTTGATGAGAACACGGTTTGGGGCCAGTTAACCATTATCGAACTGAAGATTTTGATTTATCTTGCATTAGGCTCGCACGAAGACGCTATTGAATTGGTTGGTGAGTTCTTACAGTTTAACGACAATACCGTTCAACGAGGTCTGTTTTATCAAGCTGTGAATGCGGTATTGGAAGTGACTTTAGATGAAGACTTAGAGCTTGAACACTTTATTGGCAACTTTAACCGCATGTTCGGTAAAGAAGTTATGGACAATGTTGTCGGTTCGGTTAATGGCACAGTACGCTTTTATGGCCTGAGCAAAACCAGCATGAATCTCGAAGGTATTGAGCCACATTTACGTTTGATCGAAAGCTACAAAAAACTGCATCAAGCGCGTAAAGCAAACCTTAGTATCTAATTTATTGGTTCTGTTTTGCATAGTAAAAAGCCCGTCACTTATGTGGCGGGCTTTTTTGTCGCACTATATTATGAAGGAGTGACGTGCTTACTGTTTGTCTAAATAACTTTCTACAGCAGTGGCTCTATCTTCGGCATGCTCTATTAGCTCATCGATAGCACGATAAAAATCGCTACTGCTTTCTAAAAAGCTATACCCAGATACTTCAGTGGTCGCATAAGGAGCAATCAGTGCAGAGTAAGCATTGTAGCTTGCTTGCATTTTATTGGTTTCGAATGCATCGCTGATAACCTCAAGTAAAAACTGGTTGTAGCGGTCACGGTATACATCATCTGCGTGCAGTTTTGATATGAGTGGCCAGCTGTTTGAGTTGAGGTCAGAGAAGTCTAACGACAATGCGCCACCTTGTTTCCCGTCTTGCAATGCTTCGTTGTTGTCCCAAGGTATCCAGGTCAGTTTTGAATTGTCTGGATTGCTATATAAATAGTAGTTGTGTGGCATTAAGCCGTAAGTGTCCCAGTTTTGAATGATGCCATT
>NZ_PJAP01000348.1:0-8439 GCF_002836795.1 Shewanella sp. 11B5
AGCATAGTCACGCCACCGAGCACCATCAATAACAGTGTCACCACGGTAAAACCGCCAATGACTCTGGTCGCTACATTAATTTTCATACAGTACTCCGGCTATTATTATTTGATCCTGATTTTTATCTTGTATGTGTTATCGCATATCACGATATTGAATTTATTAAAGGGCGATTGTTTCTCAGGCAAGCGTAATAAATTCTACATTTAACTATCGGCTAAATGGTACTTTAGTTTAACGTTAAATTAACCTTTTTTGGGTAATTATTTCATTCTTTTCAAGATGCCATAATGTTAAATGCTCTCCCCAGCAGCAACCTGTATCTAATGCGACAACGTGCGGTTTACCTGTTTGGCCCATTAACGCCGCCCAATGACCGAATATAAGGGTGTTTTGCGGCGCTGTTTTAGATGCAAACTCAAACCATGGGCGTAACTCGGTAGAATGCTGTTCGCTAGGCGGTAATTTGCATTTAAAATCAAGACGACCATCAAGGTGTAAAAAACGCATACGTGTTAATGCATTGATACAATAACGTAGTCTGTCGATACCGTGCAAAGATGGAGACCAGTGCTCAGCATCTTCTGTGTACATTTTGGCAATTAATGCGCTTAGATAATCATCTTGCTGTAATGCAAAACTGACCTGCTCAGCTTCATGTTCAAGGATTGCTATATCCCATTGTGGAGGCACACCAGCATGGGTCATGATGATATTGTGTTCAGGTAAGGTTCTGACTAAGGGTTGTTTGCGGAGCCAATTGACTAAATTATCAATATCAGGAGCGTTGAGTAATTCATCAAGATGATCTTGTGGATGGGGCCGCTTCAATTTCCCGTGCAGAGCCAAAAGATGTAAGTCATGATTGCCCAGTACCACTTTTGCTGAATCTTGTAACGACTGGAAGAAACGGAGTGTTGCTAACGATTCAGTACCTCTTGCCACAAGATCGCCCACGGCCCAAAGTTGATCTTTGGACGGGTTAAAAGCCACTTTTTGTAACAATAGTTGTAACTCTGAATAGCACCCCTGAATATCACCGACAAAATAGTGTGCCATGACTTATTGGAATATCCCAGGAACAGCAAGACGAAAAGGCGGAATCGTTGCTAAAAATCGCTCGCCTTTATGATTTTCCATACCATAAGATCCTTGCATAAAGCCCACTGGCGTTTCCATCACAGTGCCACTGGTATATTGGTAAGCCGTATTAGGTGCAATTGTGGGGGTTTCCCCTACAACACCGGGGCCTTTTACTTCATTCTGTTCGCCGTCAGCGTCAGTGATAATCCAATGACGGTCTTTAAGAGTCACCTTGTTATCACCCAGGTTGATGATGGTAATGGTATAGCTAAATAGGTATTTATTATCGGCGACATCTGATTGTTGTTCTAAGTATTGGGTGTCGACTTTAATTTTAATAGGCGATTCAACTTGGCTCATATTATGTCCTAAAGCAAAAGGGCATGCTCAATATGCATGCCCTTATAATTAATCTTTTTTGTCACACAGCATATTAGCCATTGCCACATATTGTGGGACACTAATTTGTTCTGGCCGCAGGCTCGCATCAATTTGCAGTGCTGCAAAGTCTTCGTCTGACAGTAAGGTTTTTAAATTATTACGCAAAGTCTTACGGCGCATATTAAATGCTGTCGTGACTAGGTGTCTTAATACATCAACATTTTTACACGGCCAAGGTTTGACTTCAAAAGGCAATAATCTTATCACTGCAGAATCAACTTTTGGGGCAGGGGTAAAGCTTGTTGGTGGCACTTCTAATACTGGTACTACTTGGCAATAATATTGTGCCATCACCGTTAAACGGCCATAAGCTTTGGTACCAGGGCTTGCTGATAAGCGCAAAACCACTTCTTTTTGCAACATAAAATGCATCGTTTCTATTTGTTCTGCAAACTCAAACAAATGGAACATCAGTGGCGTTGAAATATTGTAAGGAAGGTTACCAAACACTTTCATTTTCTTGCCAGGCTGTTGCAACTGACCAAAATCAAACTGTAACGCATCACCTTGGTGAATGGTCAGTTTGTCTTTAAGTACTGGGTGATATTGTAAGCGTTTCACCAAGTCACGATCTAATTCAACAACGGTTAGGTTATCAATCATATCTGCAACAGGTTCAGTTAATGCACCTAAACCGGGCCCAATCTCAACCATTACATGATCGTTATCAGGTGCAATAGCGCCGACTATGCTGCTAATTACGCCTTGATCAGTTAAGAAGTTTTGTCCAAAACGCTTTCTGGCCGTGTGGCCTAAATGTACTTTATTACTCATTAAAATGGGTTACTTACTTTTTGAGGCCAATTCGATGGCTTTGTTTAATGCACAGGTAAAACTGCCGCAATCCGCTTTACCACTGCCGGCCAATTCTAGCGCGGTGCCGTGATCGACTGAGGTGCGAATATAAGGTAAACCTAAGGTGATATTGACCGACTTGCCAAAACCTAATGATTTAAGCACAGGTAATCCTTGGTCATGATACATAGCTAATACTACGTCAGCTTGTTCAAGATACTTAGGTTGGAATAAGGTATCGGCTGGCAACGGGCCAACAATATCCATGCCTTGTTCTCGTAACTCGTTGAGCGCAGGTATGATGGTATCAATTTCTTCACGGCCTAAATGGCCGTCTTCTCCTGCATGTGGATTGAGTCCACACACATAAATTTTGGGTGAACCTAAACCAAATTTACTGACCAATTCCCGATGCAAAATGGTAATAATGTGATGCAGTCTGTCGCGGGTAATGGCTTTTGCAACGTAAGCTAATGGTATATGTGTGGTCATTAGCGCCACTTGTAACCCTGGTGCTGCAAGCATCATGACGACATCTGCACAATTGGCTTGTATTGCAAAAAATTCGGTATGACCGCTAAACGGAATACCTGCTTGGTTAATAATGCCTTTGTGCACAGGACCGGTAACAACCGCGTCGAATTCATTCGACATATTTTTTTCACCAGCGTAGCGCAAGGTTTCTACTACATAAGCGCTGTTAGCTTCATTCAGTACACCACACTCAACTTCTTCAGCTAATGCAAAAGGAGCAATGGTTAATGTGCCTGCTGTTTGCGGCTTCGGTGGTTGCGATGGTTGATACGGCCTGAGTTGTAAAGGCAGTCCAAGCATTTTTGCTCGTGTCATGAGTAAATTGGGGTCGGCACAAACAACTAACTCAACAGGCCATGCCTGTTGAGCGAGTTTGATGACTAAGTCGGGACCAATACTAGCTGGTTCGCCGGGAGTGATGGCAATACGTTTAGTCATTAATTTTGCTTAGCCTCGTTTGCTTTCTGGCTCAACGATTTCGATATACGCTTCAGAGCGCATTTCGTCTAACCAGTTTTGTAACTCTTCATTAAACTTACGACGGAAGATTAATTGATGAGCACGGTTACTGTTAAATTGTTCAGTGGCATCTGTTTTGCGACGCGATTCAAGTTGGACAACATGCCAGCCATGAGTAGTTCGGAAAGGCTCACTGTATTGGCCTTCCTGAAGACTGGCTAGTGTTTGAGTAAATTCTGGCACATACATGCTTGGGTCTGCCCAACCTAACTCACCACCTTTAGCTGCAGAACCAGGATCCTCAGAGTACTGAGTAGCTAATTTAGCAAAATCAGCATCACCTGCACGAACTTGAGCTAAAAAGTTAGCTAACATCGCTTTAGCACGATCTTCCGACAATATCGGAGATGGCTTTAACAGGATATGGCGTGATTTTACTTCTTCAACTTCTTGGGTTTGTAAACCACGAGTGTCGACTACTTTAATAATATGGAATCCTGAACCCGATTTAATCGGACCGATTATGTCACCTTTTTTGGCGTTACTGATAACTTCAGCAAACAAGGTTGGCATTTCGTTAATGTTCATAAAGTCCCAGATCCCGCCTTCTAGGGCTTTAGGACCTGATGAAGACGCAATAGCGGTACTACGGAAATCATCGCCATTGTTTAAACGTTTAAGCACGATTTCTGCACGGCGGCTAGCACCTTCAAGTTGTTCGCTCGTTGGGTTGCTTGGTACTTCAATTAGAATGTGACCAATTTGAAACTCAACATCTTTTAAGCCTTGTTCTTGAATCAATTTCACTAAACCACTAATTTCTTGTGGTGAAACCTGAATACGGCGTTGCACTTGAATGCGCTGAATTTCACCTAGGGTGACTTCTTGACGTAACTGTTCGCGATATTGGCTAAAGCTCGTACCTTCGCTTTCAATAGTCTGCTGCATTTGCGCAACGGTTACTTTTTGTTCTTTAGCAATATTTTCAATCGTTTGGTCTAATTGTAAATCACCAATCTGCAGGCCGATACGTTCAGCCATTTGCATTTGCAAATGAGTTAAAATGAGACGTTCGATTACCTGAGTGCGCAAGGCATCGTCAGATGGTAATGTTTGATTCGCTGCTTTAGCATTGGCTTTAACAGTTGAAACCATGTTGGTGATTTCACTCTCAAGAATGATGCCATCATTAATTTGTACTGATACGCGATCTAATGGCATTGGCGCAGCCATACTGGTGTTACTCATAGCTAACGCTAGTAATGCAAAAATTATTTTTTTACTGTGTTTCATCCACAAAATCCTTGGCACATTCGATTCAATAAAACTGGCAATACATCGCCAAAATAAGGTTACTACTTCATACTCAACAGCATGTTTGTTGTTATTGGACTATGAGTTTGTCGCTAGGTTCAGCAATCTATCACAAAAGAATGCTAATTCCTCAAGTAAAGTGGTTTACGGTAGTTAAATAAGCCTTCATTTAACATGTCGTCTACCCCTAACGGACCTGAACCACCTAAACCTTTAATGACAAAGTTTAGGTAAACACCGCTTTCAAACTCTTCGCGTCCATCAATGCTTTCTGATAAATCATCGTCATAGTTGGTTTTGATACGATAATGATAACTTAAGCGCAATGCCCAGCAACATGACTCATATTGTACGCCTGTGTAAGTTTCAATATTACGAGATTCATTGAGATCGTAATAGTAGTTGCCGACAAAATATAAGTTGTCACTAATAGGCCACGAGGTACGTACGCCAGCTTGGGAAATATCAACTTGGTCATTGGTGTTAGTATTTAATAAGTCGGGTACATATCGGTAGCTTAACTGCAATAATCGGTCGCTACTTGGACGATAATCCAAAGTGACTTCATTCTTTTTGTTTTCACCCGTTTCTGTGTCGTGTTGCACTGAACCGCTCACAAACCAATCGTTGTATAATTGGGCATCTAATTCAGCCGCTAATACCGATGTTGACTGGGCAGTTTCTTCGTACGTATCGTCAATACTGACTTTAGAGTCTTCTAAATACATGATTTGACCTACGCTAAACTTGAGTTTTTCGCGGTTAGTTTGATCAAATAAACGAGTAGTAAAACCTAAAGTAAACTGGTTGGCATCTGCAACACGGTCTAAGCCTGAATATTGGCGATCGCGGAACAAACCATAATAGTCTTCTTGCAATTGTGCGGTGTCATAAATACCAATATTGGATTGGTCTTCATAGCCGACATAAAGATATTGAATTTGAGGTTCCAGGGTTTGACGGTATTGTTCATCAAACAATTGGGTTGCTCGCTCAAAATTCACCTGGCCATGTAAACGCGCTTGCGGGATCGTACGGCTTATACTGTCGTTTAATGTTGAGTCTTCGTCTATATTTTGCTGCCAATACTGAGTTTGCAGTAATTTAACTTCACTGGTAAATGAACCTGCAGGCCCTTGTATCGGCCAAATTAAGCTTGGCACTAAATGTAAGCGGGTTGCGGTATTATATTCGTTATCTTGATGGCGGAAATTGGTCAGTTCTGAATTAAATTTAAAATCGATAGTGTTAAAAATGTCTGCAGAACGATAATTAAAGTTTAACTGTGGCATTACTTGATATGGTTTTTCATCTTCGCCAAGCACTTTAATATCTTGCACGCGCATGTTGAAGTCCCAGTCGCGTTCAAAATAACTGGCTTCACCGATCCGTGATAATTGGTTATCGGTTGATTGATTAACGTCAGAATTTAAATCGTTGAAATAATTGTTATCGGACACATCGGTATAGTCTGATCTCACTCGCCAGTTTTTGTTAACTGCGCCTTGATGGCTCCAGTGATACAAATAACGGTCAGCATTAGACGTTAGCTTACTATCGCTGCCTAAATATTCAACATTGAACTGACCATTTTGCTGTTCTCCAGCAAGATAGCGAAACTCTGTTTTGGTATATAGCCCACGCGAAGACATGAAGTCTGGTGTGAAAGTTAAGTCAAACTCTGGCGCGATATTCCAATAATACGGAGTACTAACTTCTACACCGTTAGTGGTGCTGGTACTAAAACTTGGGAATAAGAAACCAGTTTTACGCTTATCCGATACAGGTACAGTCATATACGGTATATATAACACTGGAATATTGGCTATACGCAGCTTGGCATTCCAAATTTCACCCCATTCTTCTTTGCTGTCAATTTTGATCATGTCAGCTTCAAGTAACCATGATTCGTCACCAGGAGGACAGGTAGTGAAGTTGGTTTTTGTTAGCAATAGATTATTGTCTGAAGTGATCTGTAGTTTTTCAGCATCGCCATGCACTTGTTGCCCATGTAGCCAATATTGAGCGCCTTTTAGGGTGGCGTTATTGGTGCTCATCTGGGCTTCTAAGGTATCTGCCGTAACGGTAAATAACTCATCTTTAAAGATAAGGTTACCGTCTGCATTTAAGCGTTGTTCTTTTTGATCTAATACAGCGTTATCAGCCGCAATATGACGAAGTCCTTGGCTGAAACTGACATCACCCGAAAACTCAGCTTGATTATTGTAAGCAACGCTGGAGTGATCACTAATGATAACAATTTGATCGTCTGATATGCCGGTTAATGCCTCACGGTCTTCGAATGAACGAGACACAGGAGGAGCAACAACGCATTGCAATGAAGGCGCTTCGGTCGTTGTTGGCTCATCAGCCAACACGATATTTGGGAGTAGGCTTAGTGCCAGAAAATAACGGATCTGCATTGTTGTCAATAATTTATGAATTCTGATTCCGGAAAGTTTTGGAGAGAAAAAGATACTCAGCTAGATGAAACATTCCATTCTTTAGCTGTTTCCAAATGTTATGCTGGCTATAATAAAGCAATTTTTCGTTAAGAGCCATTGAGATGATTTTATCTGACCCAAGATTTGTCGCGTTAAGTAACTGGTTATACCAATATTTCGGCGATAAAGTTGCCATTAACTTGATCTGCGGCGATGCCAGTTTTCGACGTTATTTTCGTCTTCATCATCAAGGCATTGATTATATCGTTTCAGATTCACCTATCGACTTAGTACCCATAGCACCATTCTTGGCAATGGCTAAAGCTTATCAACATGCAGGATTACTGGTACCCGAAGTGCTTGCAACCTGCAATGACTATGGTTTTGTTTTACAAACTGATGTGGGCGAATTACAGCTCTTGTCGGTGCTGAATAAAGACAATGTAACCGACTATTATAAGCAGGCATTAAACTTATTGCCGGTCATTGCTACGGTAACGGAAACCGACAATGGACCGTTAGCAGATTACGACGATACTTTCGTGGCAAGAGAATTAGCTATTTTTGTCGATTGGTTACTAAAAGAGCATTTAGATTACGTATTAACGGACAATGAGCAGCAAATGATTGCGACCACGTTTTCCGCCTTAACAGACAATGTACTCGCGCAACCGAAAGTGGGTATGCATCGTGACTACCATAGCCGTAATTTACTGATAAATGATCAAGCGCTAGCAGTGATAGATTTTCAAGATGCTGTGTATGGGCCGGTGACTTATGATGCGGTATCATTGCTGCGCGATTGTTACGTGCGTTGGCCGGACGATATTGTTAATCACTTGATGCGATATCATTATCAGCTTGCTATAGCTCATCAATTGATTGATGAAAATGTTGATTTTGCTACCTATACAAAGTGGTTTGATTTAATGGGGTTACAACGCCATATCAAAGCCGCGGGGATTTTCGCGCGGTTATATCATCGTGACGGTAAGCGCGGTTATCTGGCTGATATTCCATTAACCTTGCAATATGTCGCAGATATTGGGATTAAATACCCACAAATTGCCGATTTTAGTCTGTGGGTCCACAAGGTGATTTTACCGTTAGTAAACCACAAAAATACTCATGAGGCGGTAAGCGAAGCATGAAAGTGATGATACTGGCTGCAGGTCGTGGGGAGCGTTTACGCCCGTTAACAGACTCCTTACCTAAACCATTAGTGAGTGTTGCAGGTAAACCTTTAATTGAATATCACTTAGAAAAACTCGCGTTAATTGGTGTGACTGAGGTCGTGATTAATCAAGCTTGGTTAGGGCATAAGTTACCTGAAATGCTAGGTGATGGTAGTCGATGGGGTTTGCAGATT
>NZ_PJAP01000670.1:0-2080 GCF_002836795.1 Shewanella sp. 11B5
TAAATGTAATTACATCGGGTGTAATCATTTTGGATGTATTTAATTTTTATGATTATCCATTGTGATTAGTTATTGGCATTATATTGTCTTTTGCTTCTATTAAAGGCCAATAAGTATTGTTTTTGAAGTTCTATACTTTTATTATTGTAAATTAATCGTTTTTATTCAGGGATTGAATTAGATTGAGTAAGCTAAAGAATTTAACAATTGATGAATTAATTCTTCCCATTTCTATTGATGCGGAGTCAGGAGTTGATCCTCGTGAAGATATAAGCCCGACATCAACTTATTATTTACTTAAAGACGTGCGAAATATTGCACGTTCTAGAGAACGTAAAGCACTGACAGACGAAGAAGATGTATTGTCAGTTGCAGTTGAATGGCGACCAATTTTTGAACAAGTCCCTGACATTTTAAAACAACAATCAAAAGATATTGAATATGTTGCTTGGTTTATAGAGGCCGCCTGTAGGTTATATGGCTTTAAAGGACTTTATTTTGGTTTCACTCTAGCCACAGAGCTAGTTGAGCGCTATTGGGACACTATCTATCCCACCCCTGAGCCAAATGATTTAGCTGAGCGCATTGCGCCGCTCATTGGTTTAAACGGTATCGAAAGCGAAGGTTCTTTAATTCATCCAATCAGAACGATCCCAATAACTGATGGTGGTGTTATTTATTCTACTTGGCAATATGAACAAGCTTTAGACACCAGTCGTTTAGATAAAGACAAGCAAGAAAAGCGTTTTGATTCAGGTTCTGTATCACTTGAAGATGTCGAACATAGCATTAGAGAAACCTCAGACAGTTTTTTTATTGAATTAGACCGAGATGTGCAAGATGCCATGGCAGCTTTTAGCAAGCTATCTGCTGCCATGGATGCAGCAATGAGCGGTGAGCCACAGCCTACAAGTTATATTCGCAAGGCATTAGAAGCATGTGCGTTGCAAATCAGCACGATAACAGCGCCAATTATTGCAAAAAACAAAACAAAACTTGAACAAGAACAACATCACGAAGAAGAGCAACACAGCGACAGTAATGAGCACAGCACAACGTCATCAGGTGTCGATGGCCAGCTTAACTCAAGAGCACAAGCCATTAATAACCTTGAAACGATAGCGGACTTTTTTAGACGAACCGAACCGCATTCGCCTATGTCTTATGCTATTGAACAAGTTATTCGTTGGAGTGATCTCAGTTTGCCTGAGTTGTTACAAGAATTAATCCAAGATGGTGAAGCAAGGAATGGTTTCTTCAAGTTATCTGGAATAAAAACGGAAGATTGATCTGTAGTTAATTACTCAACATATTATTGAAAGGAGTTCATATGAGTGTACATGATAAATTAAAGCGAGTAAGAAAACCTCGTGTTCATATTACCTACGATGTTGAAACAGAAGGTACAGTTGTAAAAAAAGAACTGCCTTTTGTTATCGGTGTTACGGGTGATTTTACTGGACACAACACCGCAGATTTAAAGCCATTGAAAGACCGCCGTTTTGTGCAAATCGATCGCGACAACTTCAATGATGTATTAAAGCGGATGAGTCCCCAATTAAACATTTCAGTACCTAACACGCTTGCCGGTGATGATACTGAAATGAAGGTAGCATTACAATTTAGCAGCATCGAAGACTTCGAGCCTGCAGCTATTGTTAATCAGGTTGAACCATTGAAAAAATTAATGGAAACCCGCAACAAACTCCGTGATTTGATGACCAAAGTTGATCGTTCTGAGAATCTCGAAAATATCTTAGAAGAAGTGTTAAATAACACAACCAGCCTAGATAGATTAGCTGGTGAACTTAACCTCAAAGGAGCGGAATAATGAGCATGGAAGCTGCGTCATTAGATGCTGTATCTGAAGAACAAGCACAAAGTGTTTCTATTTTAGAGCAGGCCATTTTTGCAACCAAGCAAACCGATTCTTCGCGTGCTGAAGAGCTTATTCGTTCATTAACGGAAGAGGCCTTGAAAGGCACTGTGCAATGGGATAAAAACCTCACAGTGACTTTTAACAAGGCAATTACTCGTTTGGACGATATTATTTCTAAGCAATTAGCTGCCATCATGCACA
>NZ_PJAP01000671.1:0-2080 GCF_002836795.1 Shewanella sp. 11B5
ATAAATCTAGATTGTCACGAATATGTACCGCAGGCACTAAAAAACCTAATTCTTGTGACAGTTTTTTACGTACGCCTTTGATTCTGCCTAATAATTCACCACCTTGAGACTTGTCAACCAGCGGAATTAAGCGATATCCGACTTCAAGACCAATAGTATCAACATGACGCACATCGTCCCAGCTTAAATCTTTAGGTTCTTTATCCTTGCTCTCAACCGGCCCTTTAGTCGCTAACGTTAGTGCAGCTTGCTTTTTGTCAACATTACGCTTGTAAATAAAGTACGCAGCACCCGCGGTAATAAATGCAAATGTCAAAAACGCAACATGAGGCATACCAGGCACAATACCCATAATAAAGAGTAACCCTGCTGCAATGGCTAATGATTTATGGCTGTCAAACATCTGACTGAACATCATTTGGCCCATATCGCCAGACTCGTTTTGACGAGTTACCATTAAGGCCGCGGCAATAGACAGCAATAAACCGGGAATTTGCGCAACTAAACCATCACCGATGGTTAGTAAGGTATAAATTTCAACCGCGCTAGAAAAGTCTAATCCATGCTGGATCATACCAATCACAAATCCACCAATCATATTGATGACTAAGATCATGATCCCTGCTATGGCATCACCTTTAACAAACTTTGAAGCACCATCCATCGCACCATAGAAGTCAGCTTCTCGAGTCACTTCGGCGCGGCGAATACGTGCTTGGTCTTGGGTTAATGTGCCAGCATTTAAATCTGCATCAATGGCCATTTGCTTACCCGGCATTGCATCTAAGGTAAAACGAGCGCTCACCTCAGCAATACGCCCCGCACCTTTAGTTACCACAGCAAAGTTAATGATAATAAGAATAATGAACACCACTAAACCAACGGCATAATTGCCGCCAATGACCACTGAACCAAACGCTTCAATAACTTTACCCGCAGCGGCACCACCATTATGGCCTTCAAGCAATACAATACGGGTAGAGGCGACGTTTAGGGCAAGTCTTAGTAACGTTGCAATTAATAATACGGTAGGAAAAGCAGCAAAATCGAGTGGTCTGTCAGCATAAATAGCAACTAAGAGTACAACTAAAGCCAACGCAATATTGAATGAAAACAGAATATCTAGCAAAAAAGCAGGAATGGGTAAAACGACCATGCCTAACGCAGCAAGTACTAATAAAGGTGTTCCGATCCCTTTAAAAGTAGATACTTTCATTTGTTTCATTTGGCCAAAAGCTGCTTTTGCATCCATATTAAGATGAACCCTTTATGTCAGATCACGGCGTCAATGGACTATTATTTGACGCGAATAGACATACAAAGCAAAAATTAAGCCACAAATATCATCTATCTAAAATAGATTATTTATTAGTGTTTTAAATCATCTGGTATGGGTTGTTTAAGCGGGATAGGTTTTGGTCGACGGCCTTTACCTTTTTGATACTGTCTCAACTGGAACACATAAGCTAATACCTGCGCAACGGCGGTAAATAAGCCTTCTGGCACTTGTTGATCCACTTTAGTCGTGTGGTAAATAGCACGAGCCAACGGTGGAGCCGATACAATAGCAACGTTATGTTCTCGAGCAATTTCACGTATTCTAAAAGCTACATCATCGACACCTTTGGCGATTAAAAAAGGGGCTGATGAGCGGCTTACATCGTATTTAACTGCCACAGCATAATGCTCTGGGTTAACCACAATAACATCCGCATTAGGCACTTCGGTCATCATGCGCCGTTGTGCCATCTCCTGCTGCATTTGTCTTATCCGGCCTTTAACTTCAGGTTTACCTTCAGTGTCTTTATATTCGTCTTTGACTTCCTGTTTAGTCATTTTTAACTGTTTTTTGTGGTTCCAAATTTGAAATGGCACATCAATAATCACAATCAATAACATCGAACTGCAGAGTAAGATGAACATCCAGATAAGCAAATCTAGAGCATGATAAACATTGCCCGGCAGGTGATCGCTGGACAGAGTCAAAATATCGTAGAAATAAAATTTTAATAAAAAATAAGCCGATAATGCTACCACCGAAAACTTAGCAATACCCTTAGTAAGCTCAACCAATGCCTGG
>NZ_PJAP01000672.1:0-2079 GCF_002836795.1 Shewanella sp. 11B5
TCTGTGTCACGAAAGAAGAAAAAATTCTTCCAGGTCAAGTGATAAAAGAAGCGCTAGATGAAAAAGTGGCAGAGATTGAAGAGTTAGAAAATCGTAAAGTCACTAAAAAAGAAAAAGACACCATTAAAGACGAAATCACCACAACATTATTACCTCGTGCATTTTCTCGTCGTAGCCAAACTCATGCTCTTATCATGCCTGAGCTAGAGATGATTTTAGTCGATAGTTCTAGTGCAACTAAAGCAGAAGAACTATTAGCGTTATTGCGCAAAGCCTTAGGCAGCTTACCGGTTATCCCGCTAAGTTATGCCACACCAATCGAGTCAACTCTAACGCAATGGTTACAAGCAGGTGAAGCGCCTGCACCTTTTGAAATGCAGGATGAAGCTGAACTTAAATCAGACTCTGATGAAGGCGGTATTGTTCGCTTCAAACAACAAGTGCTGCAAGAAGATGAAGTACTTGCCCATATTGCAACGGGTAAGCAAGTGCACAAATTGGCATTACATTTTGGCCAGTCAATTGCCTTTTTGATGCAGTCTGATGCCAGTATTAAACGACTTAAGTTTTCTGAAGAGTTTAGAGCAGGTAATGATGAAGTTGGTACTGAAGATCCATTAGCACGTTTAGACGCTGATTTTGCCTTAATGGGCAGTGAGTTAGTGGCTTTCGTCAATGCGGTAAATCAAGCATTTGGTCCTTTAGAGCAGAGCGTCTAATACCATAAGGGTAACCCATGAAACTTTACGGTAGCTTTACGTCTCCTTTTGTTCGGCATTGCCGAATAGCCTTATTGGAATCAACATTAGATTATCAATTTATTGAAACAGATCAGGCTAGCAGCGCAAAGCTATCCCCAACTAAGCGGGTACCTTTTTTACACGATGGTGAGCTATCGTTAACGGATTCAAGCGCTATCTTGCGCTACATCCGTCACAAGTCATCAAAAACGTACCTTGATACCGTGGTAGAACTAGATCAGTTTTGCATGATCAATACTGCGCTAGACAGTTCAATTAACTTGTTTTTCTTATCTCGTGATGGCGTTGATATTGAGCGTTTTGATTACACAATCAGACAAGCACAACGCATTAACGCAACATTAGCTGAATTTGAAAAATTCGAACTACCGCTATACGGACCGTTTAATGATGTGCAATTGCGCTTAGGTTGTTATTTAAGTTGGGCGGTTTTCCGCCAACGGATTGATATCGAAGATTATCCAAAACTGAAAATATTTTTAGCCACAATAGAAAAACAGCCATTTTTTATCGAAACGGCTCCACCGGTGTAATCCTTGACATAAAAATGCCCTGTTATCAGGGCATTTTATTTTCTTCAATGTTGGTATCTCAGTGCTCAGAGCACTGTGGCCCTAGTTGATTTAGTCAGTAGTGTTAATCCACTCACCCTCGTCATTAAACGGCCATTCAACCCCCAACCACGCTTTATAAAACGCTTTGTGCGCATCAGTCACCTTATCCACAGGCGCAATTGATAAGTCACCTTTGGGTTGTTCCGTTAGGAGTAAACTCACTTCTTTTAAACGCTCATCCCTGAATATGCTTAGTTTAATCGTATCACCAACATTAAAATCATTAAGACGTTTAGTTAAACCATCCGCGGTAACCTTTAAACCATTAACCGCAACAATTTCATCTCCGGCAGCAACACCCGCATTCCAAGCTGGGCCATTTTTTAGCACACTTGCAATGATTAAATCGTTATATAAGCCAGACAACATCATTCCGGCATCTACTTCTGTTTTAGGAGATTGACCATAAGTCGTGATCAAACCAGCATGTGCCAACAAGTCATCAAAAGGTAAACTAAATGGTTGGTTTACATATTCAGTCCACCACGACTGGTAATCTTTACCAGAAAGGTTTTTTAAAATAGATTGCACGTCCGCGACGTTATAACTTAATGGAATTTTGTATTGTTGATAAAGCGCTTTATGGACATCTCTATATGAATGAGCAAGTTGCGTATCGCTTAGCAAACTAAAATCAAGTGCCATTGAAGCCAAGTAACCTTCAGAGTAAATATTCACACTGTGATTAACCGCATAATCGCCCC
>NZ_PJAP01000673.1:0-2078 GCF_002836795.1 Shewanella sp. 11B5
CCGGCATAAGGTACTAAGCTGGCAAAACCTAAATCCATTGGATGGTAATAAGTAATATCGGCCTGATAGCCATTGTAAACACTGGTGACATCGTGCTGAAATTTAGCCGAAAGCGTGCCTTCGCCTACATGGAAATCGGCATTTAAGCCTAAATCACCACTGAAATCACGATCTTTCATGCCTTTTAGCACATCGGCGCTGTCTGCATCAAAGCCTGGGTTGGCAACAATAAAAACACTGAAATTTATTGCGCTGTCATTGTCACCTAAAAAACGATAATTGATACCGCTTAAATCGGCGTTAAAGTCTTCACCGTGGTAACCACCGTTAAAATACACCCCTGTTTGGTCGTCTTGCCCTTTAAAAAACTTGCTGCCAGTGGCCACGCCTGCGCCAACAAAATACTGGCCCTGATTACTGTATATATTACCGTTGCGAATGTAAGTGTTGTCCTGTGCCATGACATGGCTTGACATTACGATTGCTGAAATCGCGAAGCAGATTTTTTTCATTTTTGGATCCTTATTACGTCTGTTTAATGTTAGTGGGGTCACTATATTGCAGTTGTAATCAGGACACTGTATCCAATTGTAACTTGCCATCAGCTAAGGCGTTCTAGTTACCCAGTAATCTACAAAGTCGTTGGATTGGTTAACACCATGATTTTATGCTTTCCTTAGTCCGGTTGGCTTTCTCAGTTAGTTATCCCTAGTTCAGGTTAGTTAGTCATTTCAGTATGGGTTGGGGGTTGCAGCACTTCAGATTATTACAGTCGTAGAGCTGAAATAAAACAAAGCAGTATTCGGCTCCTTGATATTCAACCTATTTTTATTCCATTGATCCAAATCCAGAGATGACATCGAACAATTCCGCATCGATACCACTTTGACGTAGGCTATGAAATTTTTGCTTAAGACTTGCATGCAGTTCGTCGATGTTTTTTTCTGCTCGCTGCATTGCAGACAAACGACTGGCATTTTCACTGGCAAGTGATTCTGCGCAAGCTCTGAACAGACTGACAAAAAGATATTCGCGCACCATAGCGCGTAACGTTTGCTCCCGCTCAGGCATGACCTCGGGTAAGTTATTGGTCGGCCAATGAATACTAGCAAGGTTATGTTGCCAATGGTGATCCAGCGGTAAAAGTTGTTGGCTTACTGGGGTGTATATTGAACCAGAATGGGGACGATGATGAAAAAGATATACTTTATCAATAGTGCCTTGTTCTCTCTGCGTTTCCATTTCTATCAAAATGTTACCCACCAGTGTCGAAACAGTATTGATGGAATTTGGCAGCATAAAGCCTCGCTCCAGTGTGAGCTTGGTGTCTGCTAGCCGTGACTGAAGACGTTCGCCCACAGCCCATAGGGTTTTATTGCCTGGTAACTTCATTAATGAATTGCTGACAAACTCCACCATGACTTCATTGAATTGCCCGACCAGGCCTTGGTCAGAACCAAATACGATTACACCAATGGATGCTTTATCTGGTTGCGCTTGTTTAGCGATGGAACGGGTGGATTTATGTTGCTGAAAACAGGCTGTTAACCCAAGTTGCACGGTACGATAATAATCATCCAACGAGCGAACTGCGTTTTCGTATTGACTGATATTAGACGACGCCATGGCTTTCATACTTCGCACTACAGAGTCAAGTTCTTCCGCATTGGTGATTTGGTGACGTAGACTGGTAACGCCTTCACTCATGTGATTTCCTTTCGCTTTTGACTGTGCATAAATGGTGCAAGTGCATCACGGACCGGCTGCAAAATCCCGTCGCGATCTTCATCTGTTAATTTTTCGGTGCTTGCTAATCTTGCGGTAATTTCAACAGGGATATCGGCAGTGGCCGCGCGTACTGCAAGCTCGGCTTGGCTCATTTCATCTAAAGGGACTTCATCAAATAGATTAGCGGTTAATGCCAGTAATACTGCAATTTGCTCAACCATCGAGATGGGCGTGGACTCTGCTTGTTTCAGGCAAGCACGAATGCGTCGGCCATGGTCGATAGTTTTTAGTGTGCTGTCATCCAATCGTGCGCCAAAACTCGCAAATGTTTCCAGTTCTTCAAACTGCGC
>NZ_PJAP01000674.1:0-2078 GCF_002836795.1 Shewanella sp. 11B5
TGCTAATGGCGCAATTCCAGCGCCGCCAACCACTTTGCCTTGATACTCAATCACCCAGTATTGTGAACCTTCAGCTTGATATACCTCACTTAAACAGTCGAGGGTTTTATCGGCTACGCTAAAGCCTTTATCTGGGGTTAACCCATATTCTGCAGACACTTCACGAATAACCGCTGCTAATGCGGCATCGTCATGTGCTTGTAATGTTCTAATCAAGGGTGCCTGCAAGTTGTCTTTGGTTGCATTTGCTTGCTGATTTTCAGTCATTAAATAATTCCGCATTGATAAAAGGAGCCATTGCCAGCACTAATGCTTGGGTATAAATGCTTTCGCGGGTGGCTAAACCTCGAGTGAGCAAGCCAATCGCGCCACCTTTTTGTTTAATATTATGAGTGTTAAATACTCGGTCCATTACTTTGCCAAGTTCTTCACCTGCTTGTAAAGCGTTAAAAATTGACTGTGGCAACGGCAAGTTAGCGCTACGACCTACAGATAATGTGCCGTTATGGATAATGGCCATGTAAGCAAAGGTGGCTGGGCTGTGATCAAACTGATCGACTCCGCCTTCCATTGCCACATAAAAGTCAGCATGTTGATCGACTACTTTTGCATTGGCTTGGCAAAATTGAGCTCGGTTGATGGCACCCAATTTAGTTTCTGCTTCGGTCATGGGTTGGTCTGCCACCAGTGATGGTGCATGCATGCCAGTACAATCAATATGAACATCAGGGAAATATTGTCCAATAGCCTGTTTTGCAGCATTGATTTTAACTGGGTTGGTTGAACCAACAATGATAGTTAACGTTTGTGGTATCGCAGTAAAAGTTGGCATAGGGTTATGTTCTTATTTGTTTGAGTTAACCATGTTGGGCACAGTAGTGAAGTTAACCACATTGTAAGGGATTTTAACCATTTGGGGTTTGATGACGTAGTTAATTTTAGTACTGATAATTGTAACTTGTTGTAAATAATGATTTTGTTTAGTTGGTATGAAACCTGCTAAATGATTGTTAATTGCCGCTAACTCATACAAACATCAGTTAACTTTATTAATAACATCTGTTTAGTGGGCTAAGCTTATTTTTATCCTCATAAAAGGAATTAATCTTATGTCTATTCGTATCGCAACCATTAGTGTCACGGTCGGGCTTATTCTAGGTGCCACCCTATTTGGTGCTTCGCAAAGCGAAGCCGAGTCTGTATTTACGTCATCGTCAGAGCAAAACAATACAAATCTTAACTTAGTAAAACAGCAATTAAATCTTGATGCTGGATCATTAACTGAGTTAGTCGCCAATACTGGCGCCGGCAAGTTAACAATTGTCGGGGTTGAAGGCTTAAAAGAAGTTAGCGTACATGCCGATATTTACACCCAATCATTGGATCAAGATGACATCGAAATTAAGCTCAGCTTGACCCGAAAAGGTGATAAGGGCTATTTATTATCAAAAATACACAGTGATCACTATTTCGGTGAATCACCTTATATTGATTTATTGGTAGAAGTACCAGCGGCGCTCGCATTGAATATTAAAGACGGTTCAGGGCCCATCCAAATAGATGATGTTAGTGCGGATATTGAGTTGATCGATGGCTCTGGCAGTATTGTGATGAACCACATTGGCAAATTGGTATTAGTTGATGGTTCAGGCTCTATTAATATTAGCGAGGCTAAAGGCGCGATTGAGTTGCAAGATGGCTCGGGCTCCATTCGCATTAACCATGTTATTGGTGATGTGAGTATTGAAGATGGTTCGGGTTCAATCAAGGTTAATCAAGTCTCCGGATTGGTTAAGATAAATGATGGTTCCGGTGGCATTGATGTGGCTAACACCAAAGGTTTGACCATTGTTAATTCTGGGTCTGGTAGTGTCGATTATCAAAATATCGATGGCCCACTAACCCTAGACTGATGCTCAGCCACATTAAGCTCAGGTAAATCAAACTTAAGCTTATTTGGTCAAGATGTTCAAGTTAACTGCAACTGCGGCACGCAACATGCTTTTTTGTTTCAAAGCCAAGTTTAATCATGGCATGATGCAGGCACGTTATTAGTGAAGTTAGCATTGTTGAAGTAA
>NZ_PJAP01000675.1:0-2075 GCF_002836795.1 Shewanella sp. 11B5
AACGGATTATTTTGAAATGTTCAATTGATTTTAACCGCTATTATTTGGCTGGTTTATGTTATCAAATACTTGGAAGAAGATAGGAATTATATTGAGTTGATTCAGTGGTGACGAGTGCTGCTACTAATTATCAAAAGCTTACTTTTTCTGCCAACCAATACACACCATTTTTATGAGTGCTGCTGGAGACGGATCTAGTGTTAAGCGCTTAATTCTACCTTGTTCAAAACACACAAATTCACCTTCGATTTCTGTCATTCGATTACAGTTTTTACAGCTTAAACTTAAGCTTTTGACATTTAGATCTACTGCATTCGTTTTTATGTTCAACGCGAAATCCTATGAATTGGTGCCTCTTTCAAGTCACATTAAGGCAACTTACTGTGATCGATATCAAAGTATATTGTACACGTTTTCTTAACTTCGGCAAAGTAATCCGCTAGGGGCCCCTGTTATTTACTGTGATTGATGGTCTACTTTATTGCATGTGTCGGTAATGTTTATCGAGAGTTACAGCTACACCTGTGGATTGTACTATTCGGGCATGATGGCGGGTTAAGTATCTCGGGTCGGTTACACCACATGAATGTGCGATCATGGTTAAATCGTAATGTAAGAAATGATTGTAGTTTGCGACTCGTGCAGATTTATCTTTTGGATCTAAGCCTTTTTGCAATCGTATATTATGAGTGGTTATACCGGTTGGGCAGGTGTCTCGGTTGCACTGTAGCGATTGAATACAACCTAAGGCAAACATGTTTCCGCGAGCTGAGGCGATAAAGTCGGCGCCAGTGGCTAATGCCCATGCCACGTATGACGGCATGATCATTTTACCGGTCGCAATAACCTTAATGCGTTGTTTAAAGCCGCGTTCATTCAGTAAATCAACCAGTAACGGTAAACTTTGGCGCAGTGGTAAGCCGACATTATCCATTAAAGCTTGGGGGGCTGCGCCCGTACCACCATCGGAACTGTCTAAGGTAAAAAAGTCTGGCGCATATTCAATACCACGACGTTCAATTTCATCTAGGAATTCAGTAACCCAAGACATATCACCTAATACCGCTTTAATACCGGTTGGTTTTCCGGTGATATCTCTTACTTGATTGATCATATCGATAATGTCAGCAACATTATGTAATTCAATATGGCCATTGGGGCTTATGGAGTCTTGCCCTGCTGGAATACCGCGAATGGTTGCTATTTCTTGGGTGACTTTTATCGCCGGTAAAATGCCTCCTTTTCCAGGCTTCGCACCTTGGCTTAATTTAATTTCAAACATTTTTACTTCAGAATGAGCGGCTATATCGGTCAGCTTTTGTGGATCTAAATGACCATGCTCGTTACGCACTCCGTATTTAGCGGTACCTATCTGAAAAACTAAATCACAATGTCCTTTGAGATGATAAGGGCTTAACCCACCCTCACCTGTGTTGAGCCAACAACCTGCTTTTGCTGCGCCATGGGATAGTGCTGTAACGGCTGGACGAGACAAGGCTCCAAAGCTCATTGCCGAGATATGGCAAATTTTATCAGTTGTGTAAGGGTGTTTACATTCAGGACCAATGGTTACTGCGATGGTTTGGTGAGTGTCATGATCACTGACGGGGAATGCTGAGTTCATGAACATTACCGCACCCGGTTTATCCAGAACTTGTGTCGACCCAAACGCAATTGTTCGGTCAACATTTTTAGCTGCACGATATACCCAACTGCGTTCGGCTCGATTAAAAGGCAGTTCTTCGCGATCTTGAGAAAAAAAGTATTGTCTAAAAAACTCACCTTGTTTTTCAAATATATATCGAAAACGACCGATAACAGGATAGTTGTGTCGTATGGCTTGTTTTGTTTGCAGTTTGTCAGCGATAAACATGTAAATTACAGCGATCAATAATAACCAAAATAACACTAAGAAAAGACCGGAAAAAATATCTATTCCCCACATAAACCAATGTTGTTGCGGCATGTTGTTATTCCTATCTGGCTTTTAATCTGATTACCATATTAGCAGATGTTCATTTGGGCAAGTTAAATTGATGATGTTAATCAACAAGCTATTCTTTAGTTGACGTAAT
>NZ_PJAP01000676.1:0-2066 GCF_002836795.1 Shewanella sp. 11B5
GGAGATAATTTTACCGCAACTAATGCTGCAGCAGTAGCGATAAAACCATCAATCACCACTAATATTTTTTGTTCCGCAGCTGCCAGTATCGCCCCGGTCATTTGCACTATTTCAAAACCGCCAACGTGAGCCAAAATAGCTTCAGGAGAAACTAACTCATGTTGATGTAAATCAAGTGCTTGGTTAATGAGTTTTGTTTTAATAACCAAGGTTGCATCATCAATTCCCGTGCCTCTACCAACACATTGCTCAACATCAATATTGAGCATAGCTGACATTACCGCAGTCGCAGCAGAAGTATTGCCGATACCCATTTCACCTAAAGCAATTAAATTACAACCGGCATCAACATGGCGAGCAACCAACTGTCGAGCAAATTCAAACCCTTGGACGACTTTTTCAAGTGGCATAGCCGCCGCTAAATGCATTGCTTTAGTTCCTGCGCCTAAGCGTTGGTCGATAACATTTTCTTGGCCTGTAAGCGGTTGTAATATTCCGCAATCGATAATTTCAAGCTCAAACCCAACTTGGCGACAAAACACATTAATTGCCGCGCCGCCTTGGACAAAATTATGCACCATTTGAGTGGTCACTTCGCTTGGCGCAATCGACACGCCGTAAGCTGCAATACCATGGTCGGCAGCAAACACTAACATCGTTGGCTTAGTGATTTGCAGCGGTGTGCTTAACGACTGTTTATCGCCGCTGTACTGCACCCGAGCAATCTGTAGCGCCAACGATTCTAGTTGCCCTAACGCCCCTAATGGTTTGGTTTTTTGATTAATCTTATGTTGAATATTGGTATCAACATCTGACTTAATAGCTTCTATAACAAACATGAAAACTCCAGCAATTTTGGCAGATAAATTCAATATGATGTATTGCAGCACTCATCCAATTCTTATAAAAGTACCTCTCTAAACGCTTATTAAAGTGATTAGAGAAGTACTTATCAAAAGGCTTAGCGTTTAACGGCGTTGACGCAAAATAAACAAGAAAAATACGCTGCCCAATGCAGCAGTAATAATGCCGACAGGCAATTCTTGGTTAAATAAAATGCATCGTGCTATCACGTCAATCCACACCATAAATAAGCCACCCAACATCGCGGTTAAGATCATCGGCTGACGTCCGGAAAATAATAGCCTAACCGTATGCGGGATCATCAAACCAACAAAACCAATGCCACCACAAGTTGCCACCAACATTGCCGTAATAAGCGAACACAGTAACAACATACTTAAGCGCAATTTTGCGACATTTATTCCTAATGTATGAGCCGTTTCATCACCCGCTTGCAGCGCCATAATTTGCCGCCTGAATGCCAACATAACCAATAAACTAACCCCTACCGTCACACTGGGTAAGAGTAAATTAGACCAACTAGCTTTAGCAAAACTGCCTAAGCTCCAAAACAGAACTGATGCCGCAGCCTGTGGAGTCGAAAAATACAACAGTAAGCTGGTCAATGCCCCAAATAGAAACGACGTTGCCACACCAGACAGCAACATACGTTCAACCTGGCTACTTCGACCTGGTCCCGATAACATAAATACCACCAGCACCGATAAACTGGCGCCGATGAATGCTCCTATCGGTATACTTAATGTCGACCAAGACCACCAAGGTTGTGCGGTAAAGCTTGGCGCTATGGTCAATACTCCAGAAAACATCTCGGCAAATAAACCGGTTTGGCTGAATAACGACACCACCAACACCGCACCAAATGACGCCCCGGAGCTAATGCCAAATAAATACGGGTCGGCTAACGGATTGCGGGTCACTGTTTGTAAAACACTGCCAGCTATAGATAACCCTGCGCCAGCCACAAAGGCCAACAAAATTCGCGGTAAGCGTAATTCAAGCACAATACGTTGGGTTATCGTCACCGCATGTTCACTGCCATCAATCGCACTCGGCATGTCGCCGCCTAATAGGGTATTAAATATCATTAATACGTCATTAAGATGAATGTTGGCCGCCCCAAAACTGGCGGCAAATATCGGGGTAAGCAGTGTAGCCAATACCAACAGACTGAAACAAACATAGTAGCGACGTTGCGATGC
>NZ_PJAP01000677.1:0-2056 GCF_002836795.1 Shewanella sp. 11B5
TTATAATGAACACTTCAGATCTGCATTTATTCATTCGAATAGTTGAAACGGGCAGCATAACAGAATCTGCCAAACAGCTTAGCATTACGCCTCCTGCCGTCAGTTCAGCGCTGCGCCGATTAGAGAAACAGCTCGATGTTCAGTTGTTTATAAGAACAACCAGGCAACTGCGTATTACACCTGAAGGTGAGCAATTTCTGTTTCACTGTCGAGAAGCGTTGGAAAGTTTAGCGCAAGGGCAAATAGCGGCTCATCAAATACAAGGGAAAATAAGTGGAAATTTACGGCTATCAATATCATCAGATTTAGGCCGTAATATCGTTTTACCCTGGATGATGGAATTAACAAAGCAACACCCCACCCTATCAATAGACTTGAATATTGGTGATTCTCTTTCTGATTTTTTCCTCGATAACGTTGATATTGCCCTTCGATACGGTAAGCCGGAAGACTCAACGATGGTTTCATTTCTTATTGCAACCATGGACAGAATTACTTGTGCATCTGCAGATTACCTATCTAAATGGGGTGAACCTTTACATCCTGAAGAACTGAGAACACACAATTGTTTATTGCATAAAAAAAAGGGATATTTATTTAATCAGTGGGAGTATTCGAATCAATCAGGAAACCACAAAATCAAAGTCGACAGTAATAATATTAGTAATGATACTGATATTGTTCGACGATGGGCTATTTTCGGACAAGGCATTGCATATCGTGCAGAAATAGATGTTCTTGCTGATTTACGCAGTGGAAAATTGGTACAAATCCTGTCTGACTATCAATCCCCTCCAGTAGAGCTACATCTTATTTGTCCAAGCCGAAAACAGGTAACTCCCGCTGTATTAGCGTTAAGAGAATTACTAAGAGGCAACTGTAGCAAAATGCTGGCAGCTATCTAGTTTATTGACCTAAGACATGGATCATTTAGCTCAACGCCTAATGAAGAGCTCCGTAACATGTTGGACAAAAAATTAGTTACAGTCTCAATTCAATCTTTGTTATTCCATTAAATTGGACTTGTTAATCAATCAATGTCAGCGAGTCTAAAATGCCTTTACCACTATGTATACCACCCTCATTTTCACTCGCAGGTTTGCTGCGGATAAGGTAACCGGCATATCCATCCATTTCTGTGGCGGGCTCCCCGTCGTAAAATACGCTAAATAGTCCAACCTCGCTAACCAGGTTATCGACTAATGTTTGCTCACCTTCTCGCACTGCAATAGTTGGCACTTCACGCTCATGGGGATACAAACGCTGCATAAGCGCCCATGCATCATATTCTTGAGGGGCAAGTTTTGTTAATTTATCGCTAATATCATCGCCAAAAATACAGTGACCACCGCCTTCGCCTTGGTTTTTTAATACCCACTGGTGTTTATTGGCGTGGTTGTTAAACCAGCTGATGGTTTCAGGGTTTATTGGCTTCATGTCCGCGAGCACACTCTTTACCAACAAGGCTTGTTCAAGATTTAACCCCCAACGAGCATATTCTTCAGCTGGCATCTGGGTCAGTAGCATTTGCATGGTTTTACTGGTGGCGAGTTGTTGGCTAAAGGTCGCATTCACCGCCACATGATGCTGCTCAATAAACAGTCGAGTCTGACTTAAAGTTTGGCAACACACTGCTTCATTTCGCTCCGGCGAGTAGTAATCTGCATACTGATAACCCGCTCGCAGATACACAACATCGATAGCGCCAACGCCTTCTAACATCAAACGCTGATTGTCACCCGTTGAAAGTTGACTGCTGAGCTGTTCAAAGGTGCGCCTAATGGTTCGTAACCCTCGTGTTTGCAGTGCGACTTCAAGTAGATGTTGATCATAAACATTATCTTCATTTTCTTGGATCACCATCAAAAAGGTCGGTTTATGCAGGGCTGTCGCTGATTGCTCTACAGTATCGGAGTAAAATGCCGCCGCGACTTTTCGAGCGGCTTGTGCAATACCGTGTTCCTGTTTTTCTGGCCCACGGTTTTTCACAATCCTGTCTCTTTTACACTTCTCCTTTCCCTCTATACTTTCTTATATCTCTTTTTCCTTCTTCTTC
>NZ_PJAP01000678.1:0-2048 GCF_002836795.1 Shewanella sp. 11B5
TGGGCCGTAATGTCTTCATCTAATGTGATCCATCATATAACTTGATTACTTGCCAGTTATAGCATAGGTTGTACCAAGAGACAAATGAGACACATAGGACAAATGAGAATATTATGAACACCGCCGACACTACCTTAATACCCGTTATTTTATGTGTAGATGACGAGGCGAATATTTTAAGGTCGCTTCAACGCCTATTTGTTTCTTCGAATGTCAAATTATTACAGTCGTCAAGTGGTCAACAGGCACTCGAACTGATGCAAAAAGCAAAGGTAAATTTAATTATTTCTGATATGCGCATGCCAAATATGACTGGCGCCGAGTTTCTTGCACAAGCCGCAGTTCTACAGCCGGATGCATATCGTATATTGATGACTGGATTCTCCGATATTGAATCTACTATTAGATCTATTAATGTCGGTAAAATTCACTGCTATATACAAAAGCCTTGGGATAATGCTGAACTTCTGGCTCAAGTAAATGATGGTTTAGACATTTATCGGCTTATTAATACCAACAACAGGCTTACAGCAAAAATAACGGTGCAGAACGAACAACTAAAAGAATTGAACGACAACCTAGAAGAGACCGTGCTTCAGCGAACAACTCAATTGAAAAAAACTTTACATCAATATAAGCATCTGGCGACTACACGTGGAAATGAACAGAAAGCGACATTGGAAGTTCTATACAATCTGATCAGTATTAATCCTGCACTAAGTGGAAAGTTTGCACAGCATGTTGGAGAAACATGTGGCAACATTGCCAAATTAATGCTGATGAATCAGTCAGATATAGAATTAATCACTAGAGCGGGACTTTATTCAGAATTGGGGAAATTAGGATTGCCAGCCCATTGCCTTAGTCATCCGTTTTATCAATTAGATAGTGCAGACCAAAAGCAATATTTACAACACCCTCAATTGGCTGAAGATATGTTAGTTCCAGCCGTTCACTTGTCTGCTCTAAGTGAAATAATTGCTTGTCAGTATGAGCGCTTTAATGGCACCGGTGAGCCAAGACAAAAAATTGCAGATGATATTCCAGTTGGTGCGCGAATTCTTGCAGTTTCACGGGATTTTTGGCTGCTAATATATCAACGACAAAAACCAAAGCACTACACAAAACAAGAGGCATATAAACTCGTAAAGATTAAGCAAGGTACTTTATATGATCCCAATGTAGTGCGTGTTCTTGGGCAGCTTTTACTAAACAAAGATGAAAAAACTGATTATAGAATAGAGGATGGTCTTCATGTTGAACAAATTGGTGTCGGGATGCGATTAGCCCAAAATTTATACAACCACAATCACATGCTGTTGCTTTCTAAAGGTCACACATTTTGCGAAAAAACACTTTGTCACTTACTCAACTACCAAACTAAATATAAAGTGAAATTACTCATTAAAGTGGAACCTCTTAACCCTGCAGAGATTATCTCTGAAGAAAAAACATGAACAGAATATATGCACAATTTAGATTGCTTATCATAGAGACTTTGCCTATAGCAGATGTATCACTATGATGCATATCCATATTGCAAAGCTGTTTTATTCAAAGTCATTTTCATCCAAGCGGTTTTGGTTTTTCATTAACACAACATTTTTAGGCTGCATAGCCAATTCTATGGCAGTTGACCTTCCTATTGTTGTACCATTTTTAATAGGCAATATTGCTTTTTCAATAATTTTCTTGCGGTTGGGATTTATCTGGTCGGTCTTTAGTTTAATATTAGTTACGCTACCCATTAATAGTGAAATTGCGTGGTTAGGTAGTAGTTTGCAACTATTATTGATGATGCTTTACAACCTAAATTTAAAGCAATATTTATCGAAAACAATCACTACATATGCTTTAGTCATTAGCATCATATATCAACAACTTGGCTATGGAATTTTTGTCGATTCTTGGGATATGTTCTTGTGCACCATAGTTCTCAATACTAGTATATTTGCCTTGTGTACCAGAACAACGTTGATCCTTAACAGTATTAGCAGCTCACCCAAAATACAAAAGACACAAAGCATAAAATTACAGTTAACCAATCG
>NZ_PJAP01000679.1:0-2043 GCF_002836795.1 Shewanella sp. 11B5
TTTCAGATCGGTAAATTTGCCGTTTTTGGTTCGATAGTCAACAATCGCTTTTGCTTTGGCTTGCCCAATACCTTTCAGTGCTTGTAATTCCTCAGCGCTGGCTTTATTGATATTGACCTTTTGCATAGCCGTTGACTTTTTCTCAATCGATTTTGTGACTTTCTTTGTCGGCTCTGCCATTGCTTTTGCCGCTTCTGCAGCAAAAGAATTACTGCTAAGTAAACAACATAAACACGTAATTAATGCAGTTAATGTCAATGATAACTTCATGAAAATCTCCTTTCTTCCTTAGTTTGCTGGTATGCATCCTGCTCCATTACCAAGCTCGAAAGATTCAGAACGCTATACGATTTCCGAATCGGAGGTTAACTGTAGTCAACAAAATCGAATTGTACAAAAAAAACACTATTTTATTCGCTACTATCAACAGTCTGACTTTGTTTCGGTTTGCTTTTAGACATCATTGACGAAGTAAACTGCTTTAATTCACCGAGTAAATGTTGATGAACGTGGGATAATTTAGGCTTGTTGTGTTTGTTAAATGCGATCGGCCGACACAAGCTCATGGCTTGATAACCTAACCTTGCAGTAAGTAAACCACCGCCAAGCCCTTGTGCAATTCGAGCAGACACCTTGCCGGTCATTTCTACTGATAATAATTGGGTACCTAAATCGGTAATCACCTCGGTACTGCCAGCATAAATAATATTCGTCACAATACTACGAATCAGTTTTATGCGGCTCCAGTAACCCAGCTCCACGGCATAAATGGCAGCGACTTGATTAATCATTTTTTGATTTCGCCACAAGATAATCGCCATATCCAGTGCAGCTAATGGGCTTGCTGCTAATAATAATGCCGACTCAGCAGCAAAGCGGTTAACGCGTTTCTTCGCCAGTAAATCGCGCTCGGATAGCACAATATCTTCAAATAACAACACGATTTCTGCATCATTATGTTCATGGCTACAGGCTTGTAAATATTGTTGTTTAGCCTGATTATTTGGGTATTTGGCTAATATTGGTGCCAAAAACGTTTTGGCTTCGCCCATTTGCATGCTTTGGGATAATCGCTCAGCTGTGCTTTGATGATCACTGACTTGTTTAAGATTAACCAACTTACGCCATTCTTTAACCGTAATGACCGTGGCCCATAAGCTAACAATGGATAACACAGAAGCATAAAAACCAAATAACCACGGACTTTGTTGAAAAGAGTCAAGTAACCCCATCACGGTTTGTACGATAACCAATAACACCAAACCAATTACCGATAATAAAGCCAATAAAGACCAACGCTTAGCCTTTGCAGGTTTAATGCTGTCGTCCATTGCTGCTGGCAATTCTGATAGCGATTGCTCACAAATAAAGTCAATTTCTTCAAATGATTTAGTCGGCTTAATTGCTTCTTCAGCCGATGGGTTCTCATCTGTCACAATAAGATCTGACTCGGTAAATATTTGCGATTTTTTTATCGGCGAATTACGTGTAGGTTCATTCATAACTAATGCTCACATTTATTCTCAAAATAAAACCATTAAGACAATTTATCGCCTAATAGAAACTCCAAGAGATGGTCGAGACGAATGTGTTCGAATTGCGGATTATTATCATGGATATGGCTCAAATTGGGCGGTAGGAAAGCACTAAAGCTAAACCCTTGTTGTTGCCAAAACTCTGCATCGGGTAATGATGTGGGCACATCTCCTGGGTATACGGTGACTTGCTTACCATCAAGCCCAGTGCCTTTTACCACTTCTTGTTGAACACCCTCTATATTAACCATCCCGTGTTGAGTAGCCTTAATCGCACTTATCGCCATGGTTTCAACTTCACTGCCTTCAAAGTTGGCATAATGCTGGCTTTGTTGCAGCATTGCGGTTAACAAACTAAGCACATGGCTTTGCTGATCACGGGTCACTCTGTCTACTTGGCTGGCAGCAAATAACACTTTGTCTATCCGCGGTGAAAATAAGCGCCTAATTAAGCTCGACTGGCCAAACTGAAAACTTTCCATAATGCTGTTTAATGCGCTCCCCATGT
>NZ_PJAP01000349.1:0-8540 GCF_002836795.1 Shewanella sp. 11B5
GATCTGAGAGCCAAAAAGCCGCCCTCATCGCCCCATTAGCAAAGGTCATTCTACTCGATGCTTTATGAGTTATTTCCAAGCGTTCGCCTATGTCAGCGAACATAGCGGTGTGTTCACCGACAATGTCACCGGCACGAACCGTTGCAAAACCTATGGTATTAGGATCACGTTCACCGGTAATACCTTCACGCCCAAAGACCGCACATTGCTCTAAATCCCGACCTAATGTTTGGGCTATAATCTCACCCATTTTAAGCGCGGTACCTGAAGGAGCATCTTTTTTATGACGATGATGTGCTTCGATTATTTCGATATCGGTATAATCACCCATCACTTCTGTAGCCAGTGCGAGCAACTTCCACATAACGTTGACACCGACAGACATATTTGGTGCTAATACCACTGGCACTTGTTCTGAATAGGCCCCAATTTGCTCTTTTTGAGCATGGTTAAAACCTGTGGTACCGATGACGATGGCTTTATGATTTTTTGCGCACCAATCGAGATGAATAATGGAAGACTCAGGTGACGTAAAATCAATTAATACGTCAAAGTCATTAACCACTTTATCCAGTGAGTCGGTAATGGCAACATTCATCGCGCCAACACCTGCGAGCACACCTGCATCAATACCGATTAGACTTGAACCTGTACGTTCAATAGCTGCGCCAAGTATTATGACTTGTTGCTGTTTAGCAGATTCAATCAGTGTACGGCCCATACGGCCACTGGCACCAACTACAGCAATTCTCACTTTTGCAGTCATTTCATTCTCCCAGTGTTAACTAAAGGTAAACACACAAACAGCATATACAAAAACGCCTAAGTTAACTTAGGCGTTTTTAACAACTAGATAATTTCTAACAATTCAACTTCGAAGACCAAAGCCGAATAAGGCGGGATTGAAGCACCCGCGCCACGCTCACCGTAAGCCAAGTGATGTGGGACATATAATTTAAGCTTAGTGCCAACTGGCATTAACTGTAATGCTTCAGTCCAACCGGCGATAACGCCAGATACTGGGAACTCAGCAGGCTGGCCACGAGCAACAGAGCTATCGAACACATCACCACTAATGAAAGTACCATGGTAATGAGTACGTACAGTTGAATCATACGTTGGTGTTTCACCGTCGCCTTGAACAAGTACTTCGTATTGAAGACCAGACTCTGTGATCGTAATACCGTCACGCTTAGCGTTTTCAGCTAGGAATGTATCACCTTCAGCGGCAGCAGCTTCTGCAGCAGCTTCTTGTGCTTCTTGTAAACGACGACTAATTTCAGTAAATGCAACTTGAAGCTCTTCCATTGATACTGCGCTTTCTTTACCGGCAAATGCATCAGCAAGACCAGCTTGAACAGCAGGGATATCGATACCTTCAAAAGAGTTTGCTGCTAGTTGCTCGCCCATTTGACGACCTACACCGTAGCTAGCATGCTGTTCCATAGTGCTGAACAAATCTGACATAATAATTTTCTCTCAATAAACATAAAAAATTCGCACGAGAGTTTATCACAATAAACCCCGTAAATGTTGGCAAAAAACGCTATTTAACTTGAGCAATTTTACACTCAGTCAAAGACTGTTTTCTTGCCTGTGTATAAAGCGGCATCACTTGATTCTGTGCCGCTTGTAAGTCTTCAATTCGGTGACTGTGTGACGGGTGAGTCGATAACAGTTCAGGGCCTTGGGAGCCGCCCGCTTTAGCCATGTTTTGCCACAAATTAACACTTTGAGCCGGATTAAAACCTGCTTTGGCCATTAGCTCAAGACCAACAATATCAGCTTCAGACTCCTGGCTGCGTCCAAAAGGTAAAATAATACCCACTTTAGCCCCTAGCCCCAACCCAGCCATGTACAAATCTTTATTGGCAATACCCGATGCTCCTAATGCGGCATCCGCAGCTTGCATGCCAAGCCCCGTTAACTGAGCTCGAGAGACTTGCTCGTTACCATGCTGGGCTAATACGTGCGCCACTTCATGTCCCATAACCGTAGCCAACTGATCTTGATTCGTCGCCACATTAAGTAAACCGGTATAGACACCAATATGGCCGCCAGGTAGCGCAAACGCATTGACTTGGTCTGATTCAAACAATACGACATCCCATTGTTGTGATTGGTCGGGCAACACCGCAGTGATACGTTTGGCAACACAGTTCACATATTGAGTTTGCGCTTGGTTTTGACTTATTTTTTCGCTTTGCTTCATGGTCTCAAACGACTGAGCTCCCATTTGCTGCATCTGCGTATCAGAAAACAACAGGGTTTGCCCTCGACCTGTTGGCGATTGACTATTAACACAACCAACTAATAAAGCGGAAACAAGTAGGGTTAGCGCGAGAGGTTTCATGTTGTCATCCCTTAAAATTCATTTAGCCAAAAAGCTAATCCATCATTTATTCTATACCAATCAACTGGACCAATGCATCACTTACGATGTTAAACATCAGTCAGCATTCATGTGTTTATTAACGTGTTGATTTACGTTTAGCGAAATCACTAATACTACGTTTATTGGCGGTACGACGATTGGCTTGTTTATCACGCGGCGCTCGCTTACTGTTTTCGCTAGTGGGTTTATCCGTTACCACAAAACCGGTTAATTCAACTAATGGCAATGCCTGTCCGGTTAACTCTCGAATAGCTTCTAAACTGAGTAATTCAGAGTGACCGACTAATGATAATGCCACGCCGCTTAGCCCCGCCCGTGCAGTACGCCCAATACGATGAACATATACTGCTGCTTGGGCAGGCAAATCAACATTGATGACCACAGGCAATGCGTCAACATGAATACCGCGCGCAAGTACATCGGTTGCGACTAATACGGTCAGTTGTGCCGTTTTGAATTGCTCTAAGGTCTTACTTCGCAGCGCTTGTTCTTTATCGCCATGAAGCGCCGCAGCGTTAATACCCGCTTTAATTAACTTTTTACATAATGCATCAGCATCGTCTTTAGCATTCACAAACACCAATACTTGCGACCATTGATGTAAAGTAATTAAATGAGTCAGCGCTTTGGCCTTGCTGCCTTTATTGACGTGATAGATAGTTTGGTCAATATCAGCCACGGTACTATTCAAAGCATGCGCTTCAATTCGCACGCAAGATGCAGACTGTACTTTTTGAGCTAATGCGACCAAAGATTCGGGTAACGTCGCCGAAAATAATAACCGCTGGCCACTTGGCATTAATGCTATCAGCGCATTAATATCGGCGATAAATCCCATGTCCAGTAATCGGTCTGCTTCATCAAGAACCAAACTCTGCAGGTGTTCAAACTGAATAACCCCTTGTTGAGCTAATGCGAGTAAGCGGCCTGGTGTAGCAACGACAATATTAACCGGTTGAGCTAAGCGCTCAATTTGAAGCTCTATTGCTTCACCGCCACAAAGTACCTCTACGCATAAATTAAGCGATTGTGCTAGCGGCGCTAAGTTTTGCGATACTTGTGATGCTAACTCTCTGGTCGGCACGATGATCACGGCAGACAAATAAGCCGTTGGAAGCAGACTAATGCGTTGCAATACTGGCAAACCGTAAGCATAGGTTTTACCGCTGCCGGTTTGAGCTAATGCCAATACATCTTGCCCCAGCAATATAGTAGGAATAGCCAGTTGTTGGATACGACTCGGCTGATTCACTGTCGGCGGTAATGCGGCTAATAAACTTGAATCGAGTGATAACGCTGAAAATGACATGTTAACGCCTAATGTTAATAGGATAAATTGACGATATTCGCCAATAAAAAAGGCTGCTTACCAAAGTAAACAGCCTTTAACGAGGTCGCTAGATCATCGCGATTAACTGTTTAAATCCTGAAAGAACTTTTTAACGCCATCAAAGAAACCTTCAGCTTTAGGGCTGTGTTTTTTTGATTCGCCAGTTAATGTTGCTTCAAACTCACGCAATAACTCTTTTTGTTTTTCATTCAAGTTAACCGGTGTTTCCATCACCACTTTACACAGTAAATCACCTACTGCATGGCTACGGACCGACTTAACCCCTTTGCCTCGTAGGCGGAACATGCGCCCAGTTTGGGTTTCTGTTGGGATTTTAAGGCTAACTTTACCGTCTAATGTCGGTACTTCAATCTCGCCGCCTAATGCTGCTTTACTGAATGAAATAGGTACTTCACAGTAAAGGTTATTGGCATCACGAGTAAAGATAGCATGTTCACGCACACTAACTTGAACGTATAAATCACCTGGTGGAGCACCAAACTCGCCCGCTTCACCTTCGCCAGTAAGACGAATACGATCGCCAGTATCTACACCAGCAGGAATTTTAACTGATAAGGTTTTGCTTTTCTCAACACGACCTTCGCCATGACACTTGCCGCAAGGATCTTTAATGATTTTACCGCGACCATGACAAGTAGGACACGCTTGCTGAACAGCAAAGAAACCTTGACGCATTTGCACTTGGCCTTGGCCATGACACGTACCACATGTGGTTGCAGATGTGCCTTTTTTAGCGCCGCTACCGTCACACAAATCACACGCTGCTAAAGTAGGAATTCGCAGTTCTTTGGTTAACCCGCGTACGGCTTCTTCTAAAGACAATTCAAGGTTGTATCGTAAATCACTACCGCGCGCAGCTTGGCGTTGACCACCACCACGGCGACCACCACCAAAAATATCACCGAATACATCACCAAAGATATCGCCAAAATCACCTTGGCCACCACCGTGTCCACCACGATTAGGGTCAACGCCAGCATGACCAAATTGATCATAAGCCGCTTTTTTGTCGCTGTCGGTTAAAATTTCGTACGCTTCTTTAATTTCTTTAAAGCTAGCTTCTGCGGCTTTGTCACCCGGATTACGGTCTGGGTGAAACTTCATCGCTAAGCGTTTGTACGCTTTTTTAATTTCGCGTTCACTGGTGTCACGTCCAACACCGAGAACTTCGTAATAATCACGCTTTGACATAGTGTTCTGTTTCTCGAAGGTGTGAGTAAATTGTTAAACTTAAATTATACAAACGGGCGTTTGAGGATAACCCCAACGCCCGCTTTAACGGTAACTAGCTGAAATTACTAATTACTTTTTGTCGTCTTTAACTTCTTCGAACTCAGCATCAACAACATCATCAGCAGGCTTTTCCTGGCCAGCATCGTGTGCTTGACCTTCTGCTTCACCTTGAGCTTTAGCTTGAGCAATTTCCATTAACTTAGCAGACGCTTCGATTAACGCTTGAGTAGCTGTATCAATAGCTTCTTTATCTTTGCCTTTTATGGCAGTTTCTAAAGTTGCAATTGCCGCTTCAATCTTTTCTTTTTCGTCGCTAGCTAGTGCATCGCCAGCTTCTTCAACTTGTTTTTTAGTTGAATGAGCTAAACCATCTGCTTGATTACGCGCTTGAACTAACTCTTCAAATTTCGCATCTTCATCAGCATGAGCTTCTGCATCACGTACCATTTGTTCAACTTCTTCATCAGACAAACCTGAAGAAGCTTTGATAGTAATATTTTGTTTCTTACCTGTTTTCTTGTCTGTTGCAGACACATGTAAGATACCATCAGCATCAATGTCGAACATCACTTCAACCTGTGGTTGGCCACGTGGTGCTGGCTCAATACCTTCAAGGTTAAATTGACCTAATGACTTGTTGGCACTAGCTTGCTTACGCTCACCTTGAAGTACGTGAATTGTCACTGCACTTTGGTTGTCGTCAGCTGTTGAGAATACTTGCTGAGCTTTAGTCGGGATAGTGGTGTTCTTCTCGATAAGCTTGGTCATCACACTGCCCATGGTTTCAATACCAAGAGATAGTGGTGTAACGTCAAGTAGAAGTACGTCTTTCACTTCACCAGAAAGTACGCCAGCCTGAATCGCCGCGCCAACTGCAACCGCTTCATCAGGGTTAACATCTTTACGAGGCTCTTTGCCGAAGAAGTTAGTTACTGCTTCTTGTACTTTAGGCATACGAGTCTGGCCACCAACAAGAATCACTTCATTGATATCAGATATTGATAAATCAGCATCAGCTAGTGCAACTTTAAGTGGCTCTAGAGTACGTTGAATTAAATCTTCAACTAATGACTCTAACTTAGCACGAGTAATTTTAACCACTAAATGCTTAGGACCTGATGCATCAGCAGTGATGTAAGGCAAGTTAACTTCAGTGTGGTTAGTGCTTGAAAGCTCGATTTTTGCTTTTTCAGCCGCTTCTTTCAAACGTTGCATTGCTAAAGGATCTCTACGAAGATCTAAGCCCTGGTCTTTTTTGAATTCATCAGCTAAATAGTTAATCATACGGTTATCAAAGTCTTCACCACCTAAGTGAGTATCACCATTGGTTGCTAGTACTTCAAATGTTTGGTCGCCATCGTTACTGTCGATTTCGATGATAGAGATATCGAATGTACCACCACCTAAATCGTATACAGCAACAATGTTGTCGCCTTGCTTCTTATCGATACCGTATGCAAGTGCAGCAGCAGTAGGTTCGTTGATAATACGCTTAACATCAAGACCTGCGATACGACCAGCATCTTTCGTTGCTTGACGTTGTGAATCGTTAAAGTAAGCAGGAACGGTAATAACCGCTTCAGTCACTTCTTCACCTAAAAAGTCTTCAGCAGTCTTTTTCATCTTTTTCAAGATTTCAGCTGAAACTTGTGGTGGTGCCATTTTATTACCACGAGATTCAACCCATGCATCACCATTATCAGCTCCGATAATTTTGAATGGCATGATGTTCACGTCACGTTGTACTTCGTCATCTTTAAAACGACGGCCGATTAAACGCTTAATGGCAAAGAATGTGTTTGTTGGGTTAGTTACAGCTTGACGCTTTGCTGGCTGGCCTACAATAATTTCATCATCGGTATAAGCGATAATTGATGGGGTTGTACGATCACCCTCTGCGTTTTCAATTACGCGTGCTTTGCCGCCATCAAGGACTGCTACACACGAGTTTGTTGTGCCTAAATCGATACCAATAATTTTGCCCATGGGGTCCTCCGAAATTGACGTTAGTCGTCACAAATATGTTATTTGATGTTGATATGGGGATGAACAACAAGTATTTCAAGCATTTTATTGCTTAACTTGAGATTCAAAATTGACCACTCATATCAGCCTTGATACCTATATTGGGACAACAAAGTGAATTACAAGGGTATAAGTAAATATTTATCATGTTTTATGGATTTTTTATACGAGGCATATTAGTAAGCTAAGGAGCTTCAGTTACACATAACAGCGATGGCTTAAGTAAGCGTAATGATGGGAGTCATTACAGTAAAACCAGCCGGAATCACGCAACAACAAGGCATAGACCTGTTTTTTTTTACTAAATGGCACCCATATTGCCGATGAATTAGATGGTATTAGCGCCATATAATCGTCGCTAATACCAATATTCAGCGTATTGTTCATTATTGTGTGAGTTTCGGCTATTAGATAGTGAACTACATCAGCAGCCATTATGGCAATTTAACAACGGTACTATCGATTGAATTTGCACTATTGATTGCCACTGAGTTTTGCGCTTGGCATTATCATTTGGGGAGTGGATTAAATCATCACAATTTAAATCGACATTGGTTTGTGAGCCACACTAACCAACTTGGCATTTCAGCAGTATTGCTCGTTTTTTGAATGTAACACTGCAACAGAAAAGTATTAAATAACGCTAATCATTTGATAAAAAATCGAACTAGAGCTATAAAAGTACAAAGGATATTCAAAAAAGTACTAAAAATTCAAATGATTGTGGAGGAACCAAGGCAATGGGACTGCCAAGATGGAATTTCAGTGATAACACCGAACGTAAGATACGCATTGTTACCTTAACGATTGTTATGGTGATTCTAGTTTATGAAAAGCTTTATGGCGTAAGCACCACACAATATCCAGCAATGTATTTGTGCGTATTTTCACTTATCGCTACTTTTATGACCAATGCCGTACAACGTCGATATTTCACTTATGTAATGGAATACGCGCAAGTATTTAGAATTGTAGCGATATTAATGACCTGTGCCTTTTTTGCGATTTGGTTATTAACCACCTTTGAGCGTTTTACTGAGCCAGTAACGCCAAGTCACCTTATTTATAATTTATAACGCTCTGTTATTACCGAGCCTCCATACAAAAAACAAAGGGCGCTAATGTGCGCCCTTCTTGTCATAAATAGAACAAAATGCATTATTGTCTGCAGGTGTAATCACCCCAAGCTAACCACTTGTAAGTGGTCAGGGCATCTAACGCCATTGGACCACGAGCATGCAATTTCTGAGTACTCACCGCCACTTCCGCGCCAAGACCAAACTGCGAACCATCAGTAAAACGAGTACTGGCATTCACATACACTGCAGCGGAATCAACTTGATTCATAAAGTCACTCGCGGTGTGAATGTTATCCGTTAAAATGGCTTCAGAATGGCCTGTAGAATAATGACGGATATGTTCCACGGCTTCGTCAATATCGTTAACCACTTTGATCCCTAACGTGAGCGATAACCACTCTGTTGAAAACGATTCATCATGTGCCGCTGTTACATCAAAACCTAAACCATCAAGATA
>NZ_PJAP01000680.1:0-2040 GCF_002836795.1 Shewanella sp. 11B5
AAATGCCGACAACGAAAGTGAGCTTGCATCAGTATTAGCCCACGAAATTACCCACGTGACTCAACGCCATCTAGCACGATCTCTTGAAGCACAACAAAAAAGCTCGACTGCAACGATTGTGGGAATGTTAGGGGCTATTTTATTAACAATTGCTGCACCTCAAGCCGGTATGGCTGCCTTGGCGACAACTCAAGCATTAGCAACGCAATCTAAAATAAACTATACCCGCTTACATGAAAAAGAAGCTGACCGTATTGGAATGCAAATTCTTGTCGATGCTGGATTTGATCCTAATGCTGCTGCTACATTTTTTGGTCAATTAGCAATTCGCTATCGTTTTACCACAACACCACCACAAATGTTGCTGACGCATCCATTGCCAGAATCACGTATTACTGAGGCTCGTAACCGCGCAGCTCAGTACCCTAAACGTAATGTCCCTAACAGCCTTAACTTTCAGCTAGCTAAAGCCCGTATCCAAGTTCGCTTTTCAAGTTTTAGTGATGATGCCGCGTTATCTTTGTTTGAACAACAACTCAAAAAGAATGAGTATTCTTTTAAACAAGCGGCACTCTATGGCAAAGCGTTAGCACTTTTCCGTTTGGAAAAATTTGCTCAAGCTGAAGTGATCATCGATGATCTACTAAAACAAGATGACAATAATCTGTTCTACATCGACACCAAAACAGATTTGTTAGATCAGAAAAAAGATTTTGCAGGCGCAATAGCATTATTAGAAGCTCAGCGGAAATTGAAACCGACTTCGCAAGTGGTCAACACAAACTTGGCCAATATTTATGTTCAGGCAGATCAACCGAAAAAAGCGATTCCACTTTTAGAAGAACTGATATTTTTCGATAAGCAAAATATGCTGCCGTATCAAATTATGGCTGATGCATATCGTAAGCTAGACAATAAAGCGCTTGAGTATTACAGCAATGCCGAACTCATGGCCTTATCGGCTAACTATAAAGGTGCTATTGACCAACTCAATTATGCATATCGCTATTCTGATGGACAAAACCTGCAACTGGCGCGAATTGAGGCAAGAATAAGACAATTTAGACAAGCAGATAGGGCAATGGAAGAATTAAAATAGCCGCGATAATCTAACCTTATAAGCTATTTTTTGATAGAATAATGGCAAACAATAAATCTACTTATTGTTTGCCATTTTTTAATGACGGACTATGACAATGACAACCACAAAAACAACGATATACCATAACCCTCGCTGTTCAAAAAGCCGTGAAACACTCGCTCTGTTGCAAGCTAATGCAGCAGATGTCACTGTCGTTGAATACTTAAAGACGCCACCTACAGCGGATGAAATTCAGACTATTTTACAACAACTTGGTTTAACAGCTCGCCAGCTTATGCGCACTAAAGAAGACGAATATAAAGCTCAAAATTTGGCTGACGCATCGTTATCGGAAGATCAGCTCATCGCTGCAATGGTAGCAACACCTAAATTAATTGAACGCCCTATCGTGCTAGCCAACAACAAAGCAGCCATTGGTCGTCCGCCAGAAAATGTTTTGTCTATTCTTTAACGAGTAAAATAATGACTTCACAAACCTTGTTTCAACTAAGTCGAATTGGTTACCTTGCATTACTCCTGCTGCTCAGCGGCTGGTTTATTCAACAAGGCATGAATGGCACCTACTCTTTAGGGTTCAGCTTAATATGGATTGTACCTTTACTGTTTCCACTTAAAGGCATTTTAACCGGTAACCCATATACATATGCATGGGCCAGTTTTATTCTGTGTGTATACTTATTACATGGCTTAACCCTTGCTTATGTCACTACTGATGCGCTGGTATTTGCACTGATTGAATCAGTATTGATTTGTGTGTTGTTGGTGAGTTTTCCATTCTATGCTCGTAAGCGCGGCCGAGAGCTAGGATTAGGGTTGAAGAAAAAGTCTGAACAACAATAAACAACTTTCATTTTTGTTGTTTATTTGAGCGCCTTCGGGCGCTTTTTTGTTGCTTGCATTTAACCAAAACAGCGTGCTACATTCGTTCGTTAACAAGA
>NZ_PJAP01000681.1:0-2039 GCF_002836795.1 Shewanella sp. 11B5
TATTTTAGCGGTAGATGCTCAAAAGCGTGGTATTTTAAAAGGCGGAGTAGTCGGCACGTTAATGTCTAATTTAGGCTTAGACTTAGCGCTGCAAGCACTTGATATTCCTTTTGTTCGCTCTAAAGTTGGTGACAGGTATGTCATGGAGATGCTGAGGGAGAATGAATGGCGTATAGGTGGTGAAAACTCTGGTCATATTCTCAACCTAGATCATGGTACTACCGGTGATGGTATTGTTGCAGGTATTTTAGTGTTAGCTGCGATGCGTCGTCAAAATGCATCTCTTGAACAATTAACCGAGCCGATGAAGATGTTGCCTCAAGTATTGGTTAATGTCCGCTTTGAAGGGGACTCTAATCCGTTAGATACCGATGCGGTGAAATCTGCGCAAGCTGATGTTGAGTTGCAATTAGGTGCTCGCGGACGCGTTTTATTAAGAAAATCGGGTACCGAACCGTTAATCAGAGTGATGGTTGAAGGTGATGATCATCCGCAAGTGCTTGCACATGCAAATCGTATTGCTGACGCGGTAAAGGCAGCATGTTAATCATTTGAATATTCAGATATGTTGTTGCTCGCTTAAAAAGTAGACGCTTCGACACTTTATGTGAAATATTCCCCTTTTAGCTCTTGTAACTTGATAAGTGGTTCGCTATTATTCACGCCGCTTTCAGAGGAGACAGTGAATGGCACTCAGACGTCCTATGGTCGCTGGCAACTGGAAAATGAATGGTAATTCAGCACTAGCAGAAGAATTATTTAAGAAGTTTGCTACAAAGCTCCAAAATGATTCCGCTGAAGTGGTTTTATGCCCGCCTTCAATTTATCTTGAAAGTGTTAGGCAGCTGCTTGAAGCCAATAAGCAAACCTTAGACGGTGCGCTTGTTAGAATGGGTGCTCAAAATCTTAGTCAACATGATTTTGGTGCATATACCGGCGAAATATCCGGGCAGATGCTAAAAGATTCTGGATGTCGATATGTTATTATCGGCCATTCCGAACGTCGCCGTATGTACGGAGAGACGAGTAATATCGTGGCAGAGAAGTTTGCCGCAGCACAAAAATATGGTCTGACACCGATTTTATGCGTAGGTGAATCAGGACCAGCTCGTGAAGCAAGACGTACCTTTGAGGTGATTGCGGAAGAGCTTGATATAGTAATTGAAAAAAACGGTACCATGGCTTTTGATAACGCAATTATCGCCTACGAACCTTTATGGGCTGTAGGGACAGGTAAAAGCGCAACACCAGAGCAGGCACAAGAAGTACATGCGTTTATTCGCAGTCGCCTCTCTGAAGTGTCTCCCTTTATTGGTGAGAATATCAGAATTCTATACGGTGGTAGCGTCACCCCAAGCAATGCGGCAGATATCTTTGCCCAGCCTGATGTTGATGGTGGTCTGATTGGCGGTGCAAGTTTGAACTCAAGTGAGTTTTTAAGTTTATGTACCATAGCAATGAGCGCGTAATTATATGTACGAAGTTCTGATAGTTGTATACTTGGTGGTAGCTTTAGGCCTTATAGGCTTAATTTTAATTCAACAAGGAAAGGGTGCCGATATGGGCGCATCTTTCGGAGCCGGTGCCTCAGGCACTCTATTTGGCTCAAGTGGTTCAGGTAACTTCCTGACCCGCAGTACTGCAGTATTAGCCATTGGCTTTTTTGCATTAAGTTTAGTGATTGGTAATTTAAGCGCTAATCACACTGAGCAAAATGATCAGTGGAAAGATTTAGGTCCAGCAGCAGAGCAAATCATTGATGATGCGCCTGTTCAGACCGAACAGTCAGAAACGAAAATTCCTGACTAGTATACCAGGTGTCGCCGAGGTGGTGGAATTGGTAGACGCGCAGCCTTGAGGTGGCTGTGTCTTAACGGACGTGCGGGTTCAAGTCCCGCTCTCGGCACCAGATTTAAACTAACAAATCATGGATTGAGTTTGATTAGTTATTGCAAGATATAGTGTAAATCAATATACTTGCATCAGTTGACGCGGGGTGGAGCAGTTGGTAGCTCGTCGGGCTCATAACCCGAAGGTCG
>NZ_PJAP01000682.1:0-2038 GCF_002836795.1 Shewanella sp. 11B5
TACGCTATTTCATTTGAGCCAACCGATGTTGACCATAACGATTTACATTACATAATAAAAGACACTTGCGAGAGACTCAAACAATACAGTAAGGTAAGCCACTAAGACTCAAGGTATTTTATAACGTATTACATTTAAGAGGAAAGTATACCATGAAAAAGGTCAATGTTGTTTTTGGTACCGTTTATGGTAGCGCACAATTTACTGCTGAAACAGTGACTAAGGCGATTGCAAAATTAGGCTTTACGACTAAGCTTTGGCAACCCAATGAATTATCTGGTTTTGTACCACCACAAGATGAGCTATTAATTGTAGTTTCATCAACCACGGGGCAAGGGGATATACCCGAAGATATTTCACCTTGGTTTAGTGAACTTAAATCCAGCGCACCGTATTTACCATTATTACAATACAGCCTAATTGGCTTAGGCGACTCGAGCTATGAAACTTTTTGTGGGGCGATAAAACAATTTGATGAATTGTTAACCGAGTTGGGCGCTAAACCGCTGACAGAACGATTAGAAATTGACGCCTGTGAAACAATGGAACCCGAAATAGAAGCTAAAACATGGATAGCCAGTTGGCACAACGCCGTCACATCGGTAAACGCAGCGTAAGTTTTTTTACGCAACAATGGTTTAAATTCGCACAGCGCCTAAGTCAGGCTCTGCTCATACCTATTGCTATTTTGCCTGCTGCAGGGGTGATGTTAGGGTTAACCGTTAACCCGTTACCATTTATTCCTGCAGAATTAAATACGGTGTTTTCTGCGGTCGGCAATCTAGTTTTTACCATGATGCCTTTGTTGTTTAGTGTTGCGATAGCGATTGGTTTTTGTCGTGATCAAGGCATTGCAGCATTTTCAGCCGTCTTTGGTTTTGGAGTGTTTTTATCCACAATGGGAGCTCTGACCAATATTTATGGTCTGGTATCTCGTCCTCTCTGGGGCATGCAAACAATTGACACTGGTATCGCTGGCGGCATGTTAGTCGGCGCGATGACATGTTTAGCTGTCAATCTTAGTCAACATGTTAAATTACCTGCTATTTTTTCCTTTTTTGAAGGACGTCGCAGTGCTCCAATAATTACCATTCCGCTGTCTATGGCACTTGCTTACCTATTGGTGCATGTTTGGCCGCCCTTATCGCATATTATTGAACTCCTTTCTGATTGGGCTGTATACCAAGACCCCGCTATTGCTTTTGGTGTTTATGGCACGGTCGAACGTTTATTAATTCCGTTAGGATTACATCACATTTGGAATGCCCCATTTTATCTTGAAGTCGGACAGTACATTAACCAGGGGACTGTAGTTCGAGGTGAAGTGGCTCGTTATTTGGCCGGCGATCCATTGGCGGGAAATCTTGCTGGTGGTTATTTGATTAAAATGTGGGGTTTACCTGCAGCTGCCTTAGCGATTTGGCGTTGTGCAGATAAGTCTGAACGTAACCGAGTTGCGGGGATTATGTTATCAGCGGCGACAGCCAGTTGGTTAACCGGGGTGACAGAGCCGATAGAATTTGCCTTTATGTTTATCGCACCGATTCTGTTTATTGTACATGCATTACTCACGGGAATTGCTTATAGCGTGTGTATTCTACTCGACGTTCATCACAGCATTGTGTTCTCTCATGGGTTGGTAGATTTTACCTTATTGTTTTCGCGCTCTGCTAATACTCAGTGGATTTGGATATTGGGTCCGCTCACAGCAATAATCTATTATGCAATTTTTAGGGCCAGTATTTTAGCGTTCAATCTAAAAACGCCTGGCCGATTAGAGCAAAGTGATTTACCCGCTGAGCCTAAAGAGAGCTTACGGGCAATGATTTCTGCATTGGGCGGCCGCGAGAATATTGTCGAGATTAATGCTTGTTTAACACGCTTACGTATTAGTGTTAATCAAGCAAATCTGATCGATAAAGCTAGATTAATGCGCTTAGGTGCTAAAGGCGTGGTTGTTATGGGTAAAGGTGTACAAGTTGTTTATGGCACTAAGGCTGAAACATTACGTAAATTACTGCAAAAATATTTAGATTCT
>NZ_PJAP01000683.1:0-2033 GCF_002836795.1 Shewanella sp. 11B5
TGTATCGAGTGAATACTCATTGGTGTCTGTAGGCTAAACATCAATGCTAATTATCTACTTAAAGATTGTTAAGTAAGTGGTGGAGCTACACGGGATCGAACCGTGGACCTCTTCACTGCCAGCGAAGCGCTCTCCCAGCTGAGCTATAACCCCGTCTTACTTAATGCTTTTGAATATGCTACTAGAAAAAATCTAACATCATGTCTCAACTGCGAGGCGCATTCTATGCAGCATACCCAAAAGTGTCAACTCGTTTTTTAGGAATTTATTCTATCTGCTACAAATTCAATCGCTTTGGATATTCTTTGTGCAGATCTTTCTTTTCCGATTAAGAACAAGGTTAAATCTAATGCAGGAGACTGTCCTGCGCCAGTAACCGCAACGCGTAAAGGCATACCTACTTTACCCATGCCGACATCAAGTTCTGTCGCTGTGGCTTCAATAACGTTGTGAATATTCTCTACGCTCCAATCATTTAGTTCAGATAACTTTTGATTGAACAATGTTAAAGGCTCTAGTGCCACGCCACGTAGATGCTTCTTAGCTTGTGCTTCATCGAAGTTATCAAAATCTTCATAGAAGTAACGGCTTGAAGCGGCTAATTCTTTTAATGTTTTCGCTCGTTCTGATAATGCTGTAACAATTTCAGTTAACGCTGGACCATTGCTAGTATCAATTTTCTGATCATCCATATGCCATTGTAAATGTGATGCGACATAAACAGGATCGAGAGACTTGATATAATGTTGGTTTAACCAAATAAGCTTATCAGTATTAAAAGCTGAAGCAGCTTTATTGATATCATTTAACTTAAACAGCGTTTTCAACTCTTCCATTGAAAATATTTCTTGATCGCCATGAGACCAACCTAAGCGAACAAGATAGTTTAATAGTGCTTCTGGTAGATACCCGTCATCACGGTATTGCATAACGCCCACAGCACCATGACGTTTAGATAGCTTGGCGCCATCGTCACCTAGAATCATCGACACATGTGCATATTCAGGGATCGGTGCGCCTAATGCTTTAAGTATGTTGATTTGGCGTGGCGTATTATTGATATGATCTTCACCGCGTACAACGCAGGTAATACCCATGTCCCAGTCATCTACTACAACACAGAAATTATAGGTTGGTACACCATCGGTACGCTTAATGATTAAATCATCAAGCATATCGTTAGAAATTTCGATTCGACCACGAACGTGATCATCAAATATAACACTGCCTTCAATTGGGTTTTTAAAGCGAATGACAAAAGGTTCGCCAGTGTCACGAGGTGCAAGGTTACGACAACAACCGTCATATTTCTGTTGCAAACCTTGCGCAGCTTGGTCTTCACGCATGCTCTCAATGCGTTCACGCGAGCAATAGCATTTGTATGCAGTGCCTTTGTCTAGCATTTGCTCAATAATTTCATTGTAACGATCAAAACGTTTAGTTTGGTAATAAGGACCTTCATCCCAAGTCAAACCTAACCAGTTCATACCGTCAAGAATGGCATCACATGCTTCTTGAGTTGAACGTTCAATATCAGTGTCTTCAATACGAAGTACAAATTCACCATTGTTAGCACGTGCGTGCAACCATGAATAAAGTGCTGTACGAGCACCACCTACATGAAGAAAACCAGTTGGACTTGGAGCAAAACGCGTCTTAGTAGTCATAATCGGACACTAACCTATTTATAAACGTCTAAAGAAGACAAACAAAAAAATGTGCCGCTATTCTAACAGTCAAACCCAGCAGTTGAAATGGTGGACTTTCAAACCTAGGGAGGTTTTTGGATTTTCTTTATTTTTGATCACAATCCCTTGTTCAACAAAGCATCAAAGCGAACAATTTTAGTCCGACTGACATTATTTTAAATAAAAAGCGTTGACAGGTTTTGCTTGCCCCCTATAATACGGCCCCACACAGCGAGGTCGATTAGCTCAGCTGGGAGAGCACCTCCCTTACAAGGAGGGGGTCACTGGTTCGAGCCCAGTATCGACCACCATATTTTTATTTATGGATTATAACTGTTAATTATA
>NZ_PJAP01000684.1:0-2026 GCF_002836795.1 Shewanella sp. 11B5
AGGATAATTCCATGTTGCAAGTTATACCTGTATTCGATGGCAATACCATTGCTGTGCGAGCTTCTGGAAAACTAACTCTTGAGGATTTCCAGCAATTCTTTCCCCAACTTGAAACGCAAATTAAACGATTAGGTAAAATCTCATTACTTTTTGAGTTTGATAATTTTTCCGGCTGGGATTTAGATGCCGCAATAGATGATATTAAGTTTGGTATGAAACACCTTAGTGATTTTGAGCGCATTGCGATGGTTGGCGATAAGTCTTGGGAACATTGGATGGCGTTAATCGCGAAGCCTTTTTTGATATCTAGTGAAGTGCGTTATTTTAACCGAGAAAATCTGCAACAAGCATGGGACTGGTTACGTGAAAAGCAAGAGTTTGAAAAAGCGGTAGAACAATTGCAACCCTATCAAAATATTGTGGTTGCGGTGGATTTCTCCCTGTATTCAAAGCATGCATGCAAACGCGCAATAGAATTAGCTAACTACTATCAAGCTTCATTAACATTACTCAATGTTGTTCCAGAAGTACTCGCTTATACACTCTATGGCGATCCAGTGGGCTACAACGTTGTTGATCTAGACATCATCAAAGATCAAAACAAAAAAAATATTGATGCTGCTCAGTTTCAGATGAAAGCTTTTGTGAACGATTTGGATACTGATTTTCCCATTGAGACCAAAGTGATTTGTGGTGAGATAAATTATGGCGTTGTGTCTTTTTTGGAAGCACAACATATTGATTTAGCCATTTTTGGGGCAAAAAAGAAAAAAGGCATAAACAAGTTATTGGGCTCAGTGCCGCATTACGTTCAAAATCATAGCCGTTGTGAAATATTAATCGTTCCGGTTCAAGGTCCTGTGTTCTAACTTATTATGGCTAAGGTATATTTTCATGTCCGATATACAAAATATAGAAATTGAACGCTACCATGATCAGATCACCGAAGACGTTCGTCAACTCGTAGAGCGATATCGCGAAATTATGGCCTGGGATGTCCCTGATAATGACACTGTGGAAGCTGATAGGCTCATATTTCAAGCCATTCATGCTGCCGTTGTTGAAATTGAAACAAGCTCAATAAAAGTTTGACGTCATGAACGTAGCCGTAAAAATAACAGCTGATGTTGCTACATTTTACCGTTACCTGACAACTGTTTTTATTGATATTTAACCAGAAAATCTTTTTTACGCTATGATTTTTTGGTTTTTATTAGCGCCTCTTATGCCGGTAAATTGAGTGTTATCGGCATCAATTTTAATATAGGCGCCAACAATAATATTTTTCAAATCTTGTGTGTCAGATCGGTATTTATAACTAAAAAATACGTTATAAAATACAAATAAATTACACCTTTAATTGGAGATACAATGTCAGAATCAGTTCACGGCCATAAAGTGATGGAAATGATGCTAACCCATGGCTCTGCGTTAACAAAGCATGATCTTAAAACCATGATGCATACTGAGTTTGGCGCAGAGACTCGTTATCATACTTGTTCAGCAACCGAGATGGATGCTGAGATGTTGATTGAGTTTTTAGAAGGCAAAGGCAAGTTCATCCCAAGCGAAGGTGGCATTACAACCGCTAAAGATAAAATCTGTAATCACTAGGGTTTGTTAAACATGGCATCTCAGCTCAGTTGGATAAATATTTAACACTCAACTAGGTTTTCATTACATTTTCTAAAAATGGTAATTGAAGGTGGCTAGACCAAGAGAAACTGGTGTTAGCTTAGAAGATACGCCATCACCTGCATATATAAAGTTGTCGCTGCTGTGCGCGGTTCGTGCGTAAGGCTTTCTTGCGGAATAGACAACTCGTTAGTCGAGAACGTTGAATATTGCTGACCTTTTCAAGAAAGCTTCTGTGCTGCCTTATATTTCGCTTAAAATTATGTAGTGCTTATTGAAATCACATTTTTAACCCCGTTAACATAGTCCTACGGATTGATAAAATGATTTGAGGTATGACAACTAAAATTGAATCGAGCTATGTTGTTATTTCAAAAATGGGTGGCAATTT
>NZ_PJAP01000685.1:0-2023 GCF_002836795.1 Shewanella sp. 11B5
CTAATGACAAACTTGAAACCGAGCGGCTATAACCATAAGTCGGCAATACATGGTTAGTACCGCTAGCATAATCGCCTACAGACTCAGGGGTATAAGCCCCTAAGAACACTGAACCCGCACCGCGAATTTGCGTTAATACGTCTCGAGGTGCCGCAGTTTGAATAATCAAATGTTCTGGGCCATACAAGTTTGACACTTTTGCGGCTTGCGCCATATCGCTAACAATAATACTGCGGCTACATTCTAGCGCTTGTGCGGCGATGTCTTTACGGTTCAACTGCGCTAATTGTTCTATTAAGGCTTGGTTGACTTGCTCTGCCAGTGTTAATGAGTCGGTAACTAACATTACTTGCGAGTCAACGCCGTGTTCTGCTTGGGATAATAAATCGGCAGCAACAAAACCAGGATTTGCATCTTTGTCGGCAATCACGAGTACTTCAGACGGACCTGCAGGCATGTCTATTGACACACTAATACGGCTGTCCTGTGACACTAATCGTTTTGCTTCAGTCACATAACGATTACCCGGACCGAATATTTTGTCTACGTTTGGCACCGATTCTGTCCCAAATGCTAATGCTGCAATAGCTTGGGCACCACCGACCTGAAAGATGTCTGTAATACCGCATACATTAGCAGCATAAATAATTGCATCATTAATCGGCGGTGGACTGACTAATACACGCTTTTCGCAACCGGCTATTCTTGCTGGTAACGCCAACATCATCACAGTGGATATTAATGGCGCAGTACCACCGGGAATATATAAGCCGACTCGCTCGATGGGTTCGCTGCGCAATTCACAACGAATCCCCGCTTGAGTTTCTATATCAACACCCTGAAACACTTGCGCCTTATGAAAGGTTTCAATGTTATTCACCGCTTGCGCAACAGCTTGTTTGACGTCGTCACCTACACGTGCACATGCTGCAGCAATCTCGTCAGTTGATAACGCTAGTTGAGTCAGTTCAACACCGTCAAATTGCTTGTTATAAGCCAGTAACGCGCTATCACCTTGAGCGTTCACTTGCTCAATAATGTTACGAACACGTTGTTCTACACTTGTATCACCAATTAATGGCGAGCGCGCTAACGTTTGTCGTTGTTGTTCGGTAGATAAAGAAGCCCAATCGAGAATTTGCATGTGTGTTACCCCATCATTTTTTCAATTGGCATCACTAGAATTGAGCTTGCACCTAATGCTGTTAACTCTTCCATTGTGTCCCAGAACAAATCTTCTGTACTTACAACGTGTATAGCCACGCGATTGGTGTCGTCATTGAGTGGTAATACTGTTGGGTTTTCAGCGCCTGGGAGCAGGGCAACAATTTGGTCTAAAGTTTCAACTGGGGCGTGCAATAAGATGTACTTACTTTCACGGGCACGGATAACACCATTAATTCGCGATAAGATTTTGTTGATGAGCGCTTGTTTTTCAGTAGATTGAGTTTTATTTGATTGAATGATGCACGCCATTGAGCGGTAAATGACTTCGGTTTCATATAAGCCGTTTGCTTCAAGGGTTGCACCAGTAGAGACTAAATCACAAATGCCATCTGATAATCCAGCGCGTGGTGCTACTTCAACAGAGCCTTTCAACATACAGTCGCTGTAGTTAATGCCTTTTTCTTGCATAAAGCGGCGCAGCAAGTTTGGGTAAGAGGTCGCGATGCGAAGGCCTTCAAGTGAGTTGGCATCTTTGTATTCAAACTCATTGGGTACAGCAAGTGATAAACGACATGAACCAAAATCTAATTCACGTAATTTGGTGCATTCAGCTGGTTTTCCAGCTAGCTGGCGTTCAATTTGTTCTTCTTCTAGAACGTTCTCACCGATAATACCTAGGTCAACAACACCATCCATGACTAAGCCTGGAATATCATCATCACGAACGCGTAATAAATCGATTGGCATGTTGTCTGCATGTGCAATCAAGCGTTGCTCATTAACGTTAAATTTCACACCACAGCTTTTAAGTAACTGTTGAGACTCTTTAGATAAACGGCCCGATTTCTGAATGGCG
>NZ_PJAP01000686.1:0-2020 GCF_002836795.1 Shewanella sp. 11B5
TAGCTCGTGGATTATTCGCTCGGCGTTGAATCATATTCAGGGTCATTCTGAAAACACCGTTATTATCGGCGATAACATGCGCACCGATATTCTGGCTGGCTTCCAAGCGGGCCTGGAAACGATTCTGGTGACGACTGGTGTGAGCCAAATGAGTGATATAGACAAAGAACCTTTCAGACCAAATCACGTGTTTGCCTGCGCTGGTGATATCGACGTCGTTTAATTTGCACCAGTTAATGTCCGCCAGTTAATAAGCTGAGCATCCAAGACACAATTTACATTAGGTAACACAATTCCAAGCCAGTGAACTTGTTTTCAAGCACTGGCTTGCTTCATTATGCTTGTCTGAAATAAAAACGAATAACAATAACAGGATATAGCATGAAACGATTGTTTCCTTTTTGCGCCATTGCCTTACTGTCAGCATGTAACGGCGATGATGCTAAACACACTGCAACCGACGATATTATTCCGGCTAAAGTGACTGCGGTAACCTTTGATGAACAACGCTTTAGAACTGATATCGAAACATTATCGTCAGATAAATTTGAAGGTCGCGCGCCGACAACCCAAGGCGAAAAGCTTACCCTAGAATATTTGTCTGCCGCCTTCACCCAAATGGGGCTTAAAGGCGCTTATAAAGGAAGTTTTTTACAACCAGTTCCAATGGTGAGTTACACCGCAAGCGAGCAACAACAAGTTACTTTAGCTGGAATGGATTTACAGTATCGCCAAGATATCGTGTTAGGCAGTCGTCACGATAGCAATCAAGTGAGTATTAAAGATGCGCCATTAGTGTTTGTTGGTTACGGTATTAATGCACCTGAATATGGCTGGAATGATTACCAAGACCTCAACATGAAAGGCAAAATTGCCATCATTTTGGTCAACGATCCAGGCTTTGCACATCCAGAAGGTGCCAAGTTCAATGGTAAGGCGATGACTTACTATGGTCGTTGGAGCTATAAGTTTGAAGAAGCCAGTCGCCAAGGCGCGTTAGGCGCAATTATCATTCATGATACGGAACCTGCCTCTTACCCTTGGTCGGTAGTTGAAAACAGCTGGACTGGTGCTCAACAAGATTTAGTTCAAAGCAAAGCAGAACAAGATCAGCGGGTCCAAGTTGAAGGTTGGTTAACCTTAGACAGTGCTACAGCCTTATTCGATAAAGCGGGCCTGTCATTAACGTCATTAATGGATCGCGCCACAACCAATTCACTCAATGTCGATTTAGCCCAAACTGCCAGCATTGAATTTGCCAATAAAGCCGAATATGCCGACAGTTATAATGTGGTTGCAACATTAGCTGGCAGCAAACAAGCTGATGAGCAGATTTTATTCACTGCCCATTGGGATCATATCGGTACAGATGACACTAAAGACGGCGACCAAATTTATAATGGCGCGTTAGATAATGCCACTGGTACCGCCGGTATTTTAGAAATTGCCCGTCAGTTTGCCCAGCAAGCTAAACAAGGGCATGGCTTAGCCCGTTCATTAACCTTTATTACTACTACTGGTGAAGAACAAGGCTTATTAGGTTCACGTTATTATGCCGCTAACCCAATTTATCCAATTGATAAAACCGTGGCAGTATTTAACCTCGACAGCACTAATATTTATGGCAAAACCAAAGATTACACGATTGTCGGTAAAGGCCAGTCTGAGTTAGAAAACTATTTAGACCGCGCTGTCGCTAAACAAAATCGCACCAGCCAAGGCGAGCTAAACCCTGCATCGGGCGGTTTTTTCCGTTCAGACCACTTCAGCTTTGCTAAATTAGGCGTGCCAGCAGTATTTGCCGGTGGTGGTAACGAACCACTTGATGAAGCTACCGCACAATACAAAACGGCAATGTTGGTCAAAATGAAGGGCTGTTACCATAACGTTTGCGATCATTATCGTCCTGAATGGGATTTATCCGGTTCATTACAAGATTTAGGCGTGTACTACCAAGCCGCTGCTGAGTTAGGTAATAATCAAGATTGGCCAGGATACTTTGCCGGTTCTGAATTTAATC
>NZ_PJAP01000687.1:0-2017 GCF_002836795.1 Shewanella sp. 11B5
GGAATCAAGCATTGCAACAGACGGCGCGCCGTTATGTGACGGGGTTAAGCTTAAGTTTGAAGAAGAAAGCTGAACTGTTAACTAATGATGCCTACAAGGACGCGAGTTATATCCGAGTTATTCATTATCTAGATAAAGCACCTGCAGCAGAACAGCTTACTGAAAATGTCTGGTACCGAGATATCGTTGTTTTCTACCCTGACGATAGTCAATTTTTCTCAGAGTCGGCAAGAATGATAAGCGATGATAATGGCGACGTAACTGATGCCGTTCTATATGTCTATTATCGCCGTCATAACAACGCATTTTCATGGGGTGATAATGGCAGATACATCGCTAGTTATGATGAGCGAAATACCGCTGATGGTCAGTTAGAGACTTGTTTTAATAACGAAAGTATTATGGTTACTCATGACGTCGAACTCGTACCGGTACAATTTACACTAAGCAATACCTACTCAACAGATACTGGTGAGTGTCAATTCACGGCCGATATTTTTACTCAAGCTTATGAGCGTGTTTATTACGTTGATTATAGCGAAAACAATATTAATTATCTTATGCAGTTTTCACAATTTAAAACTAATGGAGCGTTTGCAACGCTTAATGATTGGGTTAATTTACAAGACCGTTCTGCAGAATATTCAACCACAGAGTTAGTCACTTTATTAACTGATTATGGTTATACATTTACAGATGATACTGGTTTACAGGATGCTGACTTTAGCTGGTACAAACGTAAAACTGACGACTCTCAAGAACATAGGGTAACCACCGAGAAAAACTATGATGCAAGTACTGGTATGATTAGTTGGACCCAGTTAACTGAGCAAAGTAATAATACTAATATTAAGCAGTGCAGTAAGGATGGTATTACTTGGGGAGCATGTACGTAGCAATCATTTTGCTAATGCATTAATCAGATTTTGAAGCCCTTACATCAATAAAGATGTAAGGGCTTTATTATTTGCCGTTGGTGCAATTTTTTTGTATATATGTCAGTGCTATAAACTTGTGACAGTATATTTATGCCGTTGCTTTTGGCGTTATTGGTAGCAGATTTTAAATTTATTACTATCATATTGTTTTTATTGTATTCATCACTTGGGCGTACCCGCTCTATGCTGCTGTGTATTGAAATACAATCACTCACAATCGTGACGTTTACTCCACTTTTAGAGTTAAGGCTCAAAACATCTGTTTTAGTGGTAAATATTGATGTTACTATTTATTGGGCGCTTGTTCGGTAAAGGGTAGGTAAATTGCGTGAAAATCAATGCAAGATGATTCAAACGTAACCCTAATCAGGTGTATAATTTACTATCATTCCGCCAAAAGTATTGTCGATGATAAGCTACATAATTGCTGATCTACCTGCAAATGTCGTTTAAAGAAGGATTTATTTGATGTGGTTACAACGAGAGATGACACTTAATCCCAAGCAGCGTGGATTTCATTTAATTACTGATGAAGTGATAGCGCGGCTGCCAGAGCTAAGAGGTATCAACAAAAACTACATTCGTATAAGTCATCAACGAAAATGCTGATCCTACGGTCCGTGGTGATTTGGAGCGACATTTTAATGTACTTGCACCAGAAGGTGCACCATACTTTCAGCATACTTATGAAGGCGCGGATGATATGCCTGCTCATATCAAGTCGACATTGATTGGTTCTAGCCAGTCTATTCCGATTACCAATGGACGTTTGAACTTGGGTATTTGGCAAGGTTTATATTTATGTGAACATCGCGACCATGCTTCTGCGCGTACTATTATTATCACCTTGCAGGGTGAATGATTTAAAATGGTTAAATTGCAATGCTAAGGTAACAAAGCTGCCTGTTTTATGTTCGATCTTCACGTTAATAATTTACTTTGCTTGTGTCAGTAAATGAAAAGATGCTAAATTCAAGCAGATAATTGAGATGTGTGAAAATATGCAATGTTACCAGTATTTTTTCTGTCTTTTATACCCATCTGACGCTTCCGACGAAGAGGATAGTATAAGTCTTGTT
>NZ_PJAP01000688.1:0-2015 GCF_002836795.1 Shewanella sp. 11B5
ATGAAGAAAATAGCAAAGAAAATCCTAGTTACGGTGTCTTTAATTTTGACGCTAATCGGTAGCCTTACTTTTGTGATGACTTATCAAAATATCGGCTTTGGCGAAAAGTTTTTTTATCAATGGATAGTGTCGACATTATTAGCAGCCACTACTATGGCTCCAATAGGATTCATGATGATTACAGTCATCAGTAAAATTGCTCTTCTTATTTTCCCCAATGTCTCAGAAGCAAAGCGTAACGTTGCTATTGGTGTCGCAATGGCATTGGTAATGGAAGGTATTATGGCATTAGTAACAACCCTTAATAACATTGGATTTACGGCATTATCAGAACTCATTACAGCTTGGTGGAGTGCGCTAATTATTGCTCTACCACTAGGACTACTAATCTCTTTGATGATGACAACATTAGTTAAACCTAAGCTTGAACGGTACCTAGCTAGATAGATAGAATATTTACATAGAATAATACGGAATTGAGTGTGATTATGATGAGATACAAACATGTAAAAGCTGGCGATGCCGAAAGATACAATCTTAACCAAGGTGAAATAACTTCAATTCTTGCCTCTGGTGTTGACACAGATTATCGAGTTTCCATCTTTGATAGCATGCTTCCTAAAGGCAATGAAGCTCCTTGGCATTACCATGAAATTGATGATGAAATATTTTATCTGATTTCAGGAGAAATTGAGTTTGGCGTAGAGAATGAGGAGTTTGTTGCACGTGCTGGCGATCTTGTTATTGCAGGGCCTAATGTAAAAAGGCGTTTTAAGGCTATCATTGATAGCCATTTACTCGTCATCAATGCACCATCTGGCCCATCGGAGTGTTTTATTAGAGATATTTCAAAATTCAACCAGGATAATTTACCAACTGATTCAGACAAGCAGATGTTTATAGATAAATACAAAATTTACATACTCTAACAATATAATATTACTAGGTTTAACAAAAGTTTCTGATGGGTTTTTCGTTGCACTTAAAATCAGTCGCAAATGCGGATATTTTCGCATATTCGATAGCCATCTATTTTATCATCGAAATCCTATTAACTAAAACCACTTTTCTAACTCACTTCAGTCCAAATGTGAGTTATCTGACCCACACTCAAGGTGCTGCAAATAACATTGCTATAACGCCATATCACCTAAACAATTCTCGACTAAAAAATCTTATCGTTAGGCACAGATAAAGTTCAGGATTTAAACAAAAGTTTGTTATACTCCGCGGCCGCTTATCGATGGCGCTCAATTGGGTGTATCATTCAAGCTTAACGTTTTTCAACTATCCTAAGACGTTAATCAACCCAGTTAAGCATAAGTTCAGCCATTTAATAATGGCTATCGGCCCAAATATTCTAGATTGACCTTGTGGAGCTAACTTAGCTTGCTACAACTTAATCGCTTTGTTTTGATGTACATACAGGAACCGCACCATGAAATTCGAATCTTTTAGCTTCGCCCCAGAAATATTACGCGCGATCGCTGAGTGCGGTTATCAATCTATGACGCCAATTCAACAACAAGCGATTCCGGCAATCCGTCGTGGTGAAGATGTCCTAGCAAGCGCTCAAACAGGCACGGGTAAAACAGCAGCATTTGCACTGCCTATATTACAAAGAATGTGTGATAACCCAAAAGAGACGATGCCGTCTAACACTCGTACCTTAATTCTGACTCCAACTCGTGAGCTTGCCGCACAGGTTGCAGACAACATTAGCGCTTACAGTAAGCATCTTAATTTAACGGTATTAACCATTTATGGTGGCGTTAAAATAGAGACCCAATCACAAAAACTTAAACGCGGTGCCGACGTTATTGTTGCTACACCAGGTCGTTTACTTGAACACATTGTGGCGTGTAACTTAAGTTTGTCGAATGTTGAGTTTTTAGTACTCGATGAAGCCGACCGTATGCTTGATATGGGCTTTAGTGCTGACATTAAAAAGATTCTCCAAGCAGTAAACAAAAAGCGTCAAAACATGTTGTTCTCTGCGACCTTCTCTTCTGAGG
>NZ_PJAP01000689.1:0-2013 GCF_002836795.1 Shewanella sp. 11B5
ATTTTATGTCTGTATTATCCCTCTGATATGCCTCAAAGCTTTACCAAGCAATCCAAGCAATCCAAGCAATCCAAGCAATCCAAGCAATCCAAGCAATCCAAGCAATCCAAGCAATTAATATTCTACTTACCTTTTTGTGCCTATTTTTTATTCCTGTGCATAAAAAAGCCACTCAAATTTGAGTGGCTAACTAATGTTAATGGTTCAAGTTTTGATTAATCTAATCCTAAAAAACCGCCAGTTTGATGGGCCCACAGTTGTGCGTATATCCCTTTGGCATTAATCAGCTCTTGATGAGTACCTTGTTCAACAACACAGCCTTTATCTAATACAATGAGTCTATCCATAGCTGCAATCGTTGAAAGTCGATGCGCTATCGCAATCACTGTTTTACCTTCCATCAATTCATACAACGACTCTTGAATCGCTGCTTCGACTTCAGAATCTAATGCTGAAGTGGCTTCATCAAGCAATAGAATTGGCGCATTCTTAAGTAATACTCTTGCAATGGCGATCCGTTGGCGTTGACCACCAGACAGCTTAACGCCGCGCTCACCTACTTGGGCATCAAGCCCTTTGTTGCCAAAGGGGTCCGTTAAATTGTCAATAAACTCTGCAGCTTGTGCTTGAGTTATCGCCGCCATTAATTTTTCATCACTGGCATGTGGATCACCATACAGAATATTTTCACGGATCGAACGGTGTAATAACGACGTATCCTGAGTCACCATACCAATATTTGCCCGTAATGAGTCTTGGGTAATATCCGTTATAGGTTGATCATCAATCAGTATTTGGCCTTTTTCAACATCATGAAAACGCATCAATAAGTTTACTAAGGTCGATTTTCCTGCACCAGACCGTCCCACTAAGCCGACTTTCTCACCTGCTTTAATATTCAGGTTTAGCTGCTCAATAACGCCTTTTTTTTCACCATAATGAAAGCAAACCTGGTTGAAATCGATTTTTCCATGGTCAACAACAATGTCTTTTGCATCCATTTTATCTTGGATAGCAATGGGTTTTGATAACGTATTCATACCATCGGTAACGGTACCAATATTTTCAAATAGTGAACTGATTTCCCACATAATCCATTGTGACATGCCATTTAAACGCAACGCTAAACTCACCGCAATCGCAATGGCGCCAACCGTAATAGCATTGTCTGCCCATAACCAAATAGACACAGCCGCAATGGTGAACGCTAATAAGTAATTGATGATTTGCACTAAAACATTAATGATCGTTACCAGACGCATTTGGCCATAAACGGTTTTTAAGAAACGCGTCATACTATCTTGGGCGTAGTCAGCTTCCTGAGTCGTATGCGAGAACAGCTTTACGGTTGATATGTTGGTGTAACTGTCGACAATGCGGCCAGTCATTGTCGAGCGAGCATCGGCTTGTTCTGTCGATATCGCTTTCAGCTTTGGAACGAGTTTCCATTGGATCAACACATAAGCTGCTAACCAAACGAGCATGGGTAGCATTAAACGTACGTCAGCAGTGGCAATCATGACCAACATAGAGGTGAAATACACTAAAATATACATCAGTACATCCAGTAATTTCATAACCGTTTCACGTACAGCAAGCGAAGTTTGCATTACCTTTGTGGCGATCCGTCCTGCAAAGTCATCTTGATAAAATGAAATACTCTGCTTGAGTAAATAGCGATGTGCTTGCCAACGAATAGCCATGGGGTAGTTACCCAAAAGCGTTTGGTGCACGATAGAAGCATGTAACCAGACAACCAGCGGTATGACGACTAAGACAATCACTGACATGGTAATCAAGGTAGTGCTTTCATCTTGCCACAATGTTTGCGGATTTTTGGTGACTAACCAATCTACCAGTTGTCCCATAAAGCCAAACAGTGACACTTCCAACATTGCCATTATGGCTGTTAGTACTGACATGATAATTAAAGGCAAACCAAACCCGCGGGTATAATGACGACAAAATGCGTACAAAGTATTGGGTGGCTGAGTCGGTTCTTCTTGCGGTAAA
>NZ_PJAP01000350.1:0-8606 GCF_002836795.1 Shewanella sp. 11B5
TAAGGGGAAAGTTCTCCTTCATATTTTCGAAGAGTTATTTTTGATATGCAATTTAAGCTTATATACACATACCATAGCTCAAGGTCGAAAATATATCTTACTATTAACAGGATTTAATAGGATAGAAATGAAAAACACTAATAGCACACGTATCGAAGAAGATTTATTGGGTACTAAAGAAGTTTCTAATAAATTTTATTATGGCATTCACACATTACGTGCAATGGAAAACTTTAAATTAAGTAATCAAAAAATTTCCGACGCACCTGAATTAGTACGAGGCATGATGCTAACAAAAAAAGCGGCAGCCATGGCTAATAGCGAATTAGGGGCTGTAAGTCCCGAGATTGCGAATAAAATTATTGAAGCCTGCGATCTGATCCTCACGACAGGTCAATTTGTCGACCAATTCCCAGTAGATGTTTATCAGGGTGGTGCTGGTACCTCGGTCAACATGAACACCAATGAAGTATTAGCCAATGTTGCATTGGAACTCATGGGGCTAGAAAAAGGCCGCTATGATGTCATCAACCCTAATGACCATGTTAATAAGTGTCAATCCACTAATGATGCTTATCCAACAGGTTTTAGAATTGCATTGGTCAACAGCACAGATACTTTATTAGAGGCATTAACCGACCTCATCAGTGCCTTCGACACTAAAGCTACAGAATTCAAGACCGTATTAAAAATGGGCCGCACTCAGTTACAAGACGCTGTGCCTATGACATTAGGCCAGGAGTTTCACGCTTTTGCTGTAACACTGCGCGAAGAAATTAAATCGATTAAACGTTGCCAAGAATTATTACTTGAGGTGAATTTAGGTGCAACGGCTATTGGTACAGGTCTAAACACTCCAATAGGGTACTCCTCATTGGCCATTAAACATTTGGCTGAAATTACTGGCCGTGAATATGTGCCAGCAGAAGATTTAATTGAAGCGACATCGGATTGTGGCGCCTACGTTATGCTGCACAGCGCAATTAAGCGTATGGCCATTAAAATGTCCAAAATCTGTAACGATTTACGCTTGCTTTCATCGGGTCCACGCACAGGATTCAATGACATCAATTTGCCTCAGTTACAAGCCGGTTCGTCAATCATGCCTGCCAAGGTCAACCCTGTGATCCCAGAGGTAGTTAACCAAGTGGCTTTTAAAATTGTCGGTAACGATATTACGATCACTATGGCCGCAGAAGCCGGCCAGTTACAACTTAACGTGATGGAACCTGTCATTGGCCAGGCTATGTTTGAGTCGCTAAGTCTTATGGGAAATGCCTGTATCGCACTGCGTGAGAAGTGTGTTGAAGGGATCACTGCCAATCCTGATGTCTGTATGAATCATGTATTAAATTCTATTGGCATCGTGACCTATCTTAATCCGTTCATCGGTCACCATGAAGGCGACATTATCGGCAAAATTTGTGCCCAAACGGGTAAAAATGTCCGTGAAGTGGTGCTAGAACGAGGCTTATTAACAGTTGAAGAACTCGATGAAATCCTCTCTGTAGAAAACCTAATGCATCCTAAGTATCAGGATAAACGAAATACTAGCAAAACCAAAGTGTAACTCTGTTGGGTTGGAGATTTTCTCCAACCCAAATTCGATTATTAAACAATAAGCTTCTGCATAATTAACCTTAAGCAGAATATGACAATCAAAATAACAAAGAGTTAATACCATGATTATATTAGAGATAATTATCGTACTAGGGGCTATTTACCTAGGTGCAAGAATGGGGAGCATGGGGATCGGCTTTGCTGGCGGTGTCGGAGTGCTGATACTGACAGCTGGACTTGGACTAACACCAGGGACTATCCCGATTGATGTAATCCTAATCATTATGTCGGTGATCACCGCCATTGCAGCCATGCAAGTATCGGGAGGGATGGACTATCTCGTCTCACTGGCAGAGAAATTACTACGTAAACATCCAAAACAAATTACCTTTCTAGCACCCGTCGTCACTTATTTCATGACACTCTTTGCTGGAACGGGCCACACAGCATTCTCAACTTTACCTGTTATTGCAGAAGTAGCCAAAGAACAAGGTATACGTCCATCTCGACCTTTATCTATCGCAGTTGTAGCATCTCAAGTCGCCATTACTGCCTCACCTATTTCTGCGGCAGTAGTGTTCTTCTCTGGCATCTTAGAGCCACTTGGAGTGGACTATTTAGTGCTATTAGCAGTATGTATCCCCTCCACTTTTCTCGCTTGTATGGTCGGGGCCGTAGTAGCCAATTTAATGGGTAAACCGCTAGCAGAAGATCCGATTTACCAAGACCGTTTGGCTAAAGGATTAATCAAAAAACGTGGTGCTACCCAAATAAACATTAAAGACGGTGCTAAACGTTCAGTGGTGATTTTTTTAATGGCTATTGCGGCTGTGATGATTTATGCCACTGCGATTTCCGACAAAGTGGGATTAATTGTTAATCCGGTATTGCCTCGCGATTCAGCCATCATGGTGATTATGCTAACTGCTGCTGCAGCTATTACGATTTTTTGTAAATTAGACGCTAGCGAAATTTCTAATGCTGCCACTTTTAAGTCAGGTATGTCTGCCTGTGTCTGTGTGCTAGGCGTTGCGTGGTTAGGGGATACTTTTGTTGCAAACCATATTGATGAAATCAAAGACCTTGCAGGGACCTTACTGCAGAGCCAGCCATGGTTATTGTCGGTAACACTATTCTTCGCTTCTATGTTGCTCTACTCACAAGGGGCCACAACTAAAGCGCTGATGCCTGCGGCATTAGCCATTGGTGTGAGCCCTTTAACAGCCGTTGCCTCTTTTGCTGCTGTGAGTGCGTTGTTTGTATTACCTACTTATCCAACGCTACTGGCAGCTGTCGAAATGGATGACACCGGCTCAACTCGAATTGGTAAGGCGGTATTTAACCACCCATTCCTTATTCCTGGTGTAGTGACAATTGCTACCAGTGTCGCGTTAGCGTTCTTATTTGGCGGCATGATTATATAGCTCAATGTTAAGCAATGTTATCGAAGGGCTAATCCAGAAAATGGATTAACCCTGTTCTTTTAATCTTTATATAGGGACTTTGTTTTGGGGTAATGCTTACGCATTTACATCATAACAAATCTTATAAGAGGTGAATTAATGTCAGAAAAAACGCGCGTTCCAACCGCCATCAATGGTGGACCATTTGGACAAGCCTGGTCAGCTAGAGCCGACTGCTTACAAAGCTTGACAGGGGCTTTACTGGGCGCTTTCTTATTAGTGCATATGCATTTTGAGGCAAGCATTTTATTAGGCAAAGAAACCTTCTACCGCTTCGTGCAAGTACTTGAAGGTGGCATGTTTAGCGCTACTGGCCACGGTTGGCCACTAGTGACACAAATCTTTTCAGTATTTATTTTAGTTATCGTCGTCGTTCACGCGGCGCTAGCATTACGTCGCTTTCCGGTACAACTTGGCCAGTGGCGTGCACTTCGTGGGTTTATGTCCAACATAAAGCACAAAGACACTCGCGCTTGGTATTGGCAAATGATCACTGGATTCATCTTATTTTTCTTAGTCTCAGCACATCTTGCAACCATGATTTTAGATCCTGAAATTGGTCCACACCTCTCAGCCGACCGCGTCTATAACGGACATGCCTGGATCTTGTATGTGGTATTCCTTCCGGTTGTATTAGTACATGGCTTAATTGGCTTATACAGAGTGATATTAAAATGGGGAGTGAGCAATAATCGTTCTCTCATACGCACCATTGCCCAGGTGTTAATGATCTATTTACTTTGTTTAGGTTCATTAAGCCTCATTACTTACATCTCTATTGGCAGTGAACTGACACTACCCGTTCAGCCTTTTATTCCGAAGTAGTAGGCATGCTAAGGGGACGCTAAGTGTGATTGCCTGGCAACAAACAGCCAGAGTCAATAACAAAATGAGCCCCCCTGAATCGCAAAGCTAAGCCTCAACACACAGACCCTCCACTGACGAATAGGTGCATTACATCTATCGCAGGGGCGCAATGGAAATTCATACATATTATCTAGATTATTAGATAAGGAGCTGACTTTGAAACTTATTTATACAGACTCACTAATCATTGGTGCCGGGCTAGCAGGCCTTAGAGTTGCTATTGCCACCAAAGAACGCGGCCTAGACACACTGGTATTATCGCTTATTCCGGCAAAACGTTCACATTCAGCGGCGGCTCAAGGCGGTATGCAAGCAAGCCTTGGCAATACAGTTAAAGGCATGGGTGACAACGAAGACATACATTTTCAGGATACGGTAAAAGGGTCTGACTGGGGTTGTGACCAAGATGTAGCACGTATGTTTGCCCATTGCGCCCCCAAAGCCATACGTGAACTGACAAACTGGGGAGTGCCTTGGTCTAGAATTTCTGCTGGTCCGCGCGATGTGATAATGAATGCAAAAAAAGTGACTTTACATGAAGCAGAAGAAGCTCATGGCCTCATCAATGCTCGAGATTTTGGCGGCACCAAGAAATGGCGAACATGCTATACCGCCGATGGTACTGGCCACTCATTATTGTATGCGGTAGATAACCAAGCAATATCGATGGGTATTCCGGTACACGAAAGGATTGAAGCCTTATCACTGATCCATGATGGTAAGCGTTGCCACGGAGTCATTGCACGCTGTTTAGTGACCGGAGAACTGCGCGCCTATGTGGCTAAATCAACTACGATTGCGACTGGAGGTTACGGCAAAATTTATGAAATATCGACTAATGCCACTATCTGCGAAGGTATAGGCCAAGCGTTAGCACTCGAAACTGGCGTCGCGACATTAGGCAATATGGAAGCGGTACAGTTTCATCCGACAGCCATCGTCCCAGCAGGAATTCTTACCACTGAAGGTTGTCGCGGTGACGGCGGCATACTACGCGATAAAGACGGTCATCGCTTTATGCCAGATTACGAGCCAGAGAAAAAAGAACTCGCCTCCCGTGATGTGGTATCTCGCCGCATGACCGAACATATTCGCAAAGGTAAAGGAGATGACAGTCCTTACGGGCCACATCTCTGGTTAGATATAACCATTTTAGGTCGTGAGCATATTGAAACCAATCTGCGCGAAGTGAAAGAAATTTGTGAATATTTTCTTGGAATCGATCCCTGCAAAGAGTGGATCCCTGTAAGACCTACCCAGCATTATTCTATGGGCGGCGTTCGTACTAATGCCACCGGTGAAAGCCCACAACTTAAAGGACTATTTAGTGTTGGAGAAGCTGCATGCTGGGATATGCATGGTTTTAATCGTTTAGGTGGTAATTCTGTGGCAGAAACCGTAGTAGGCGGCATGATCATCGGTAAGTATGTAGCCGATTTTTGTGAACAAAATGCCTTAGAAATTGATACTGCCCTTACCCAAAAATTTCTCGATAAGTTACAAAATGAAATCGATAACTTAGTCGACGGTAAAGGTACAGAGAACCCCTTCGAAATAAAAAAAGAAATGCAACGTATCATGATGAATTACGTCGGCATCTTTCGAAATGGTCCTGAACTAGACAAGGCTATAGCCGAGCTTAAAGCATTACTTCTACGGGCAAAAAATCTAGGACTTAAGTGTAAAAAACGTCATTCAAATCCTGAATTAGTTGAAGCTCTGCGCGTCACCAGAATGTTGAAAGTAGCCTTAACTGTCGCCTGTGGGGCTGCTGCACGCACCGAAAGCCGTGGAGCCCACTCTAGAGAAGATTATCCACAACGCAATGATAAAGATTGGCTAAATCGTACATTGGCTACTTGGCCAAATGACGAGTCATTAGAACCCGTTTTACATTATGAGAAGCTCGATGTAATGAAAATGGAGTTACCTCCTGGATACCGTGGTTACGGCAACGATAACAACATTGCCCATCCCGATACTGAAAAACGGACTCAAGAAATAAACAAAATAACGGCAGAACTCGGCGACGCCCCAGATAGGCACACGCTGCAACAAGCGTTGATGCCATATACGTTACCTAGCCATCTACAACCAGCTAATGAACGTCTTAGCGATACATTAGCAGTCATACCATCTCAACCGGTAGGAAATAAATCATTATGAGCCGAAAAATCACCTTTAATATCTTCCGCTACGATCCACAAGATAGCCAAGATAAGCCAAAAATGGAACGTTACGAATTAACCGAAACAGATGGTATGACAGTGTTTATCGCATTAAATCAACTGCGTGAACAACAAGATACTTCGTTACAGTTCGACTTTGTGTGCCGAGCAGGTATTTGTGGCAGTTGCGCCATGGTGATTAATGGCTTCCCAACTCTTGCCTGTCGTACCTTAACGGCAAATTACCCTGATGGTGAAATCACCTTAATGCCTCTACCTGGCTTTGAACTGATTGGTGACTTGTCGGTAAACACCGGGAAATTTATGCGTGAATTAGCCGAGCGATTAAAGCTCTGGTTACATCCTAAACCTGACGATCAAGACATGCATCGCCTAGAAAATCCAATGGCACCAGAAGAAGCCGCGCGGATATATGAATTGGAACGCTGTGTCGAATGTGGTGTCTGCGTCTCTGCATGTGCCACCAAACAAATGCGAGACACCTTTGTGGGCGCAGTAGGCATGATGAAAATTGCCCGTTTCGAAATGGATAGTAGAGACAACCGCAGCGCAGATGACTTCTACCATGTTATCGGCAATCAAGATGGAGTCTTTGGCTGCATGACGCTGTTAGGTTGCCAAGATAACTGCCCTAAAGACTTGCCCCACATGCAGCAAATTGCTTATTTACGCCGAAAAATGGCCTCGACAATTCTCTAGTCAAAAAGTCCTTTAATCAAAAACTCGCTGCTTTGGCGAGATTGATGAGGCAATACAACACTAAAACTTTGCAAACAGGCGCCCCTGTTTGCAGTAAATATGTGGGAGCTTTTGCATTGTCGCTAGGCACCTGCTCACGCACTGTCAAAAGTGCACATCCTTACTACTAGCAGTACTGTTTAATCGGTAACCAAACCCGTAGCAGAACACTAGTAGTTGTTATGTAAGGAAACATAAATGAAACCGTCCCAACTAAAATCTGCAATTATTATGCTGAGCTTTGCGGCTCCCATATTCACAACTCAAGCTAATAGCAACACCGATACTAATGAGGAGTTACGAGCTGAACTACAACAAATTCAGCAAAGGCTCGCCACGCTTGAAACCCAAGACAGTGAGTCATCTTTGCTCTCAGATACCCAGTTTAATTTTTATGGTTCTTTACGTCCGACATTCGGTCTTACCCATACCAATTCAGACGATGTGTGGGATGTTGGAGATGCTAACTCACGGATTGGTTTTGCGACGGAATACCAATTAGGGGATGGCCTAATGGCCTTTGCTAAAGGCGAATTTAAGGTTGATATAAGAAATGATGGTGACTTTGGCGATGCACGAAAAGCCTATGTCGGAATCGAAGGTTTTTTAGGTCGGTTTGCTATTGGTAAGCAAGCAGTAACACAAGAAATCATTTACGATCCCGTCGATATTTTCAATCGTTCAGGAACCCCAATAGCCTATGACAGTGCAAGTCCATTTAGACTTAACAATCTAGTGACTTATAGAAAGCAATTCGGCGATATTTTGTTTTCTGCTGATGCCCAATTCGATGGTAACAAAGGAAGTGATGGGAGTGATTTCTTTAACACCGGTTTACGTTACAAAACAGACCTAATCTACATAGCCGCAGCGTTTTACACTAAAGAATTAGAAGACGGTACAGATGAAAATACCGTAGGTGTCACCTTAGCTAAAAACTTTGAGTCACTGTACCTAGCAGCTGCTTATCAAAACATAGACAAAGACATCGCCGATGGGTCAACTCTTGATATAGTCGCAAGCTACTTCATCAATGAAACCTATAAAATTAAACTGGGGATATCCAAATATGATGATGGTGGCAACAATATCACCTCAGGTAATTATAATGCCTATAACACCACCTTTGAATGGCATAAAACATCGAAATTCAGTACCTTCATCGAATATCAGAAAAAAGACTTTGAATACCAAGATACTGATGATCAAATTATGGTCGGTATGCGCTATAACTTCGATTATAAGTTTTAAGCCGTAAATCAACTTCATGATTCAGTAAAAGTAATGGCGCCCTAAGAAGCTTATATTTATTAGAGTGCCATTAGATACTGTAAGCATGAGCAAACTAGCCATGGTTAACATGGTTAACTACTACTTTTAAATACACTAACAGTATAAATCTACCCCCCCCCCTGATATTCCGTTAAGAACACGTTACGGAGGATTAACGCATAATGTTAATTCTCCGTAGTCAATTATCCATAAAACATCAGAATATTCAGTGCATAAATCGAAAATACTACTGACAGTAGTTCAAGAAATTGTCGAAAAAAAACTAAAAAAATACAAACCTAGGCTTTGCAGAGTTCTACTGACTAATCGTTTTCCAAGGGAAATGGATAAGAAACAAATAAAGGCATAATGAGGATGACATGAGTAGTCAACTAAATAAAAATGCACATAAGAGCGACAAGCATTTCCATCACCAATGAAAAAACAGCAGGTTAACTCAGAAACGCCAGGTTGATCTTAGCTACAATGAAAGTGAAACAGGAACAGGAACAAGAAA
>NZ_PJAP01000690.1:0-2012 GCF_002836795.1 Shewanella sp. 11B5
CATAAGCTAGTAAAAACTAGGCTAATAAAGGGCTGAATTTAGCCAGTTCAGCAGCATTATGCACAGCTAGTTTTTTAATAATTTTAGAGCGGTGCACCTCAATTGTGCGCAGAGAAAGGTATAATTCATCTGCCATTTGTTTGTTAGTTTTACCTTCAATTAATAGATGCAATACTTGGATTTCACGCTCTGTTAACGTGTTATATCGTTGTTTTAGTAGAATAGATTCAAACATCTTATGACTACACGTAAAGGCCTTTTCTATAGCGACAACCAGCTCTTTACCGTTCACAGGTTTTTGAAAAAAATCACAGGCCCCTTGTCTAAATGCATTTACCGCCATCGGCAGATCACCGTGACCTGTTAAAAAAATGATGCCTAACGGACTGTTAGCGGCAATTAATTTTTGTTGCAGTTCTTGGCCTGTAATTTCTGGCATTTTGCTGTCCACAATAAGACAACCTGGTAGGGTAATATCAATGGTATTAATAAACGAAATGGCACTATTGAATACCTGTAAGTTGTATTCATATTGCAATAGCATAAATTGCATAGAATCAAGAATTGCTAGGTCATCATCCACCATATAAATATCGTTAAGCATGTGCATATGTAGTATCAATTCATTAAATGTTAATACAGTGTAAGCATTGTTGATTGTGGATCAAGTTGTTCGGTTGCTTTTGTGCTGTATGCATCTGTTTTGTTAATTAAGTTGCACTACACTGAGTTTGTTGCATAAAAACGGGTTGCTTTGTTTATGACTAAGTACCGATTAACTAAATATTGTTAGATGGCTAAAAGGTTACGGATGCGAATTGAAACTTTGCTGATTGGAGCACTTTCATTAATTCTTGCTGGATATTTAACTCAAGCAAGTGCGCAGACTGCAACACCAGATGCGACCATTGAAAAACACATTACGACTCAAGCCAATGCTGAAGTACATTACCGAGTTGCAGTGCTTGCAAATTATGGAGTGGCTAAAAGTATTGAGCGCTGGCAGCCATTAATGGACTATTTAAGTCAAAATGTTGCCAATGCCAGCTTTGAGGTTGTGCCGTTAGACTTCAACAACATGAATCAAAAGCTAATCAGTGGCGACATACAGTTTGTTGTCACCAATCCTGGCCACTACTTTAATATGAGTGGCGACTATCCTATTTCCTGGTTGGCAACCATGAAGAGCAATCAACATAATGGCAGAACCTTTGCGATAGGTGCGACTATTATCGTCCGTAAAGACAGCCATTTGTTTAGTGTAGAAGATCTTGATGGTCATTCCGTGGTGGCCAGTGATCCTAATGCATTAGGAGGGTACCAAGCCGCGATAGGGCTAATTCATTCAATGGATTATTCGGTCAATAACTTCTTTTCCAAAGTGACGTTTCTCGGCTTTCCTCTTGAACCGCTTATTTATCAAGTCCGCGATGGCACAGCAGATATAGCCATTACTCCATTTTGTACTTTAGAACAGATGGTTGCAGAGGGTTATATCGAGGCTAGCGATTATCGTGTAATAAATGATGTCACTCCAGCTGATTATGAATGTGCTGTAAGCACCCCTTTATATCCGAATTGGTCGTTTGCATCGTCGGATGCGGTGCCGTTAATGGTGAGAACGGGGATCACTCGGGCATTACTGTCGATAAGTATGGATGACCCAGCGTCAATCATCGGACAGAACCGAGGCTGGGCAGCTCCCATTAGCCAGTTTCAAGTGGTTAAATTGTTTAATGACCTTAACTTAAATGCAGATAATATCCCTGTTCATCTACAGGTGTGGCAATGGATAAAGCTCAACCAAAAATGGGGATTTAGTTTATTGGGTTTATTTGTTATCGCGACCATTTATCATCTTTGGTTGGAATATAAATTTAGACAAAAGAGCGAGTTCTTAATCAATACAGAGCGCCAATTGAAAAATAAAGCATTGCAGCTTGAGCGCATGCAAAGCGCAGCAATTTTAGGTGAAATAGGAGCCGGTTTAGCTCACGAACTCAATCAACCCA
>NZ_PJAP01000691.1:0-2010 GCF_002836795.1 Shewanella sp. 11B5
GTATTTGATACCATTAACGCATGGTGGTGGTCAAACGAGCGCGTGCAACAGCACATGACCATTAAAGGCACTGAGCATGTTAGTCAGAGTTTAGACAATGGCAAAGGGGTGATTTTATTTGCGGTGCATTGCTTACCGCTTGAAATGGGCGCGCGTATATTTGGCCAGTTTGCTCCAGGAATTGGCGTGTATCGTCCCCATAACAATCCGGTGATGGAATACTTACAAGTTAAAGGTCGCTTGCGTTCAAACAAAGGCTTAGTGCCTAAGCGTGACGTGCGCCAAATGATCCGCAGTTTGCGCAGTCCTGACGTGATTTGGTATACAGCCGATCAAGACTTTGGTCGTTCGAGCGCAGTGTTTATTCCCTTTTTTGGCGTACCCGATGCTGCCACCATTACTGGCGCAACCTCATTGGCGAGGCTAGGTAAAGCCAATGTGGTACCTTTTTTTGTTGAGCGTAATAGCGATGATAAAGGCTACACCCTTGAAATCATGCCGCCTTTAGAGAATTTCCCTGGCGACAATGAAACTGATGACGCTATTCGTGGTAACCAGATTGTAGAACAACTGATTAACCGCAACAAAGCTCAATACATGTGGCTTCATCGTCGTTTTAAAACACGTCCCACTGAAGACACACCATCGTTATATGACTGATTTTAGTTAATCGTTTAGGTTATATAAATGATGACAGTTGCTACCGATTAACTACCAATGACCAATGACCAATGACCAATACATAATTAACCCGCTATAGCGTTATTACAGCTATAGCGGGTTAATTATGTATTGGTCAAAATAGGCAAAATAGACACCTTGAAAGAGGCGGTTAGGTTTTCTTATGTGTAAACTCAAATTCTTGCGAAATATTGACCGCCTTAAATCCTGATGGATCCGTCATCAAGGTTTTCGCCATAAAATCGGCAGCCATACCAAAAGGCTTTTCATTCACTTGGCGATTAAACTCAATACCTTCGCCAGTTTTGCTGATTAAATATTGATAAGCTAAACGGTTACACTCAATCACCCAATCAGCTGTTTCGCCAGCGGCTTCAGTCCTCGGCAAGCAACTTAACCCAATAGAGTTATCATTGTGTGTTATCGATAATTCGACTAAGTGGCCTAAGGTTGATTGAGCATCGTCAGCTTCTGCCAGCATGGAGACTATCCCGCCTAGAGTGCAAACCAACAACGAACTTAACAATTTCATATTAACTCCTTTTAATACGTTTCTAACGGCGAGCATTCAGATCAACAATATTCATACCAACAATATTCTTACCAACCATCATTTTATCAGTGGTCGTTTTATAAACGCACATAGACTAACAGTGAATACCATTAAATAAAATCACAAATCTCATTAAGGGATTTTTTATCAATAGCATGCTGTGGAATGGTCGCGTCATAGGCAGGATACCCAGCAATAATTAGCATATACGGACGTTCATTATCATTGTCGCGCCCGCACACTTTACTTAAAAAACTCATCGGTTTTGGCGTATGCGTTAATGTGCCGAGGCCTGCGTGATGTAATGCTTGAATTAAAAAGCCAGTCGCAATCCCCACTGACTCATGTACATAATAATTACTCTTCTGTTCACCAGACTCTTCAGTACGTTTTTTGCTGAACACCGCAATCAGCCAAGGCGCATGTTCTAAGTACGGTTTATCGGCATTGGTGCCTAACGGTTTTAATGCATCTAACCATTCTTCTCCAGCGCGACCTGCATAAAATGCTTGCTCTAATGCCTCAGCTTGTTGACGAATTTGCGCTTTTATCTGCGGACTATTAATCGCCACAAAATGCCACGGCTGATGGTTAGCACCATTGGGTGCTGTGCCCGCAGCTAATATACACTGTTCAATAATGGCTTGCGGTACAGCTCTATCAGAAAATGCCCGTATTGAATGTCGTCGTTTAACTTGCTGGTAATTATCTTGTGCCCGCTTGAGCATTTCATCTGGGGAATATTCAATAAAATCAGTTAACGGTAAATGCGCTTG
>NZ_PJAP01000692.1:0-2009 GCF_002836795.1 Shewanella sp. 11B5
AACGGTTTCACAAGATGGTAACACTAACAACGCAACAGTAAACCAGGAGCATGTTAACGACAGTACCGCTTCTGTGAATGTTACAGGTGACAATAATACATCAACCATACGCCAGTACGGGTTCGGTTTTCATGAGCCTGCTTCAGCAACTATTATTACTGATGGTAACTTGAACAATGTAAACATTAACCAAGATACTTCTTATATGGCTGCAGCAAGCGTAACTCAAAATGGTGACAGTAACGTAGTTGTAGTGACTCAATTAAATGAATCGGATGACTCAGTTGTAACAATTACTCAACTTGATGCAAGCCAATCTGGCGATGTTAATGTAGCTCAGAATCAAGCTGCAGATTCTAGCGCAACAGTCGCGCAATCTGCTGTTTTGGGTTCAATGGTTGATATTGACCAAGGTTCAGGTTCTATGTTGATCGCTAATGTCATGCAGACAGGCTCAATTGGTGGAAGTGCTAAAGTATTACAAGAAGGTTTGATTCAAAGCACTACAGTAGATCAAGGCGGTGAAGGTAACATGGCTGATGTGTATCAAACAGCATCTGATAACATTGCTGATGTAAGCCAGTTTGGTGATTTTGGAACTGCGGATATTGATCAAACCGGTGCAAACAATGAAGGTTGGGTTAATCAGTCTGGTGGTGAGTACAATGATGCAGTTATTGCACAAAACGGCTCTGATAACTATGGCATTATTACGCAATCAGGTTTCGGTACAGCTCTTGCTCATAACGTAGCCTCTATCACCCAGAATGGTATGGGTGACAGTGCGTCAATTACACAAAGTGGTGGTGCAGGTAATACAGCGGGTATTACTCAAAATTAATTTTTGATGAGTATAAACGCTAGCAATTTGTTTAATGCCGTTCACCTGAGGTGAGCGGCATTTTTTTATTTTCACATTGCCGCCTATTTTTCTAATCTTAAAAATGAGGATATCTTTTCCTGTTGGTCCTTTAGCTATACATTAATCCAGTAAAAACTAATTCATGGGTGCGAGACATACTTTCACTTAAATCCTTGTATTCCTTTATTGAATTGCACACCTAACCCAGCATAATATTTAACCAAACTTATTGGCTGATGAAGCGTTGAGCTATAAGGTTAAATGTGATTGAGAACGAAATAATCAACATAAACTATTATATGGATATCTGTCACATTAAGGGTAGATAGTTGATCATGTGCCATGATAAGTACATTGTTTGACCGCTAAAATTGATGGGTGAAACACCAGATTTCGCCATGTTGATGACGAGACGAAATCATCATAATGAATTGATTACCTCTGAAAGGAGATTTTGTTATGAACTTAATTCCTAGACATTCATTATTTGATATGCATGATATTTTGGTAACTTCTATTTTCCCAGCGCCGAAAGCAAAAGCACAAGGGATTTGGATTTTTTGTCCAAGAGTAGACATTAATGATAAGTCTGAACACTATGAAATTAGTGCAGATTTACCTGGCGTATATAAAAAAAGATATTCACGTTACGGTTGATGGGGATTTGCTCACAATCGAAGCAACTACAGCCGAAGATAATGAGTAAAAAAGATTGGGCGTGTGATCAGAAAAGAATGTCGCTCTGGTAAGTATGTGCGCAGTTTTATCCTTGATAGCTAACCAAATGAAGCTGATATAAAAGCCTCATTTAAAAATGGAGTGCTTCATCTTCAAGTACAAAAAGTGAATGGCAAAGCAGCTGAAAGTAAAAAATACCAACCTTATAATGTGTAAAATAAGCTTAAGCATGAGTTAGTAAATACATTAAAAGAGTATTCACGACAGCGACTTAATCTTAATGTTGAGATAATCGCCAGATAATGTCTAATAAGGAGCCAGCTGATGTTACCGGCTTCTTTATATGACTAAGCTAAAAACCGAATTTTGGAAAGAAGAAGTCTCCAAGTATCAATATGGTGCTTCTTTAGGTTACTTTTTGGTAGAAGGCATATTATTAATTTATATTTGAATATAAATTAATAATAAA
>NZ_PJAP01000693.1:0-2008 GCF_002836795.1 Shewanella sp. 11B5
CGTACGTTATATCTAATATTATCAGTCAATTATCAAGTTGTTCTGCAAAGCAATCTAATACTTCTATAATATCCACTTCCAAATTGCGATTGAAATCAGCCCACGGATGGTGAATATGCTCAAATTAGATCAATTTACCGCACACATCAATTGTTCAACCAAATCGAGTAGCTTCAAATCGATTTAATAACCGATGCATCACATAACACAGTAATAATGTTGCCACGATAGCGACTAAGATACTGCTTATCCGGTACAACGCACTAAAAACTAAGTCATTATCTGGAGTTAAATATTGACCGAATAATATCCCTAAGGTAGTCATAGCACCGAATCCCACACCTGAGCCACTCGCTTCTCTCACGTGTACTTGGCTAAACAACATTAAGCCTATCCACAATAGTGGTATCACAAAAATCAATAATCCGGACCAATCATAGAGTAACCCTTGTCCCACCAAGCCAAAAGTCACGCCAAACAAGGTGCCGATAGCTCGTTTGCGGGCATAACCGAGTGCACCATTCCAATGCATTGGGAATAACAATAACAAGGTGGTGGCTTGAGCAGACATAGAATCACGTAAGTTAAAGACCTGAAAAACCACAAATGATGCAGTTGCAATAGATGCTCCGAGTAACGCTTCATGGCGCATACGGTTAGGCACTTTAACCACCGCAGCAACTGGCGTTCTTGGTTCAACATCGGGCCATAGAGCCGTCATAGCATAAGCAATGACGACTGATGCTGCCGTCGCCCAAAAATTACTAAAAATGAGATTATTAATATCGACACTTGGATAACTGGCAAAGTGCAGCATAATGCTTAAGCTGATAACCCCATTAGCGCCAAATAAAAACAAGCTACCGCGTGACATTGCTGCAAAACGATACAAAAAAAGCACAAACACAATAGGTAATATCACCCCTGGGTGAGCACCAAATAAACCGCCTAAAATACCTACTTCAATCCCAGACATTACAGATGATGCCAACAATTGCCTCATCGCATGGGCATTCATCACAGGGACTAAACCGAGCAATAACATTGGAGTGACGGTAAAAAAAACACCATAACTGAGATCGAAAAACTTGCATATTGCAAACCCTAGCGTGGCGCCTGTTGCAATGCGTAAACATTGACGTAAATCGTTTTGAGTCAAAGGACTATGGCGTAATAACATATGAACAACCTAGGGCATTGATACAAGATACAGCACGCTAAATGAATAACCTGCTGCATTGTCTTGAGTGTGATTTGATATAGTGATTAGTAACAAGCAATATTGAGCTTAATGGCGACGTTAATAAATATAATGCAGTGTGCTGATAACCTTGATTTGAACCTTAGCTAAGAAGCCAAGCAAACCACTATTGGGGACTAATTGCACCGTTGCACGTGCTCCAGCAGGTAATGCATAAACGCCTTGGTGGTCAAGTTCAAGGTGTAAACGTAAACGCTGAGCGTCACGTACCCAACGTACAGACTCTTGCGGATCAGCTAAACGGCCATTTGCATCAAATTGCCCGGCACTCACACCAGCATCTACGGTACTCACTTTGGCATGATACAAACGCCCAGGTTGACCATCAAAAGCAATAAGTGCAGTTGATTGTGGCTCAATACCTCGTAAACTTTTTTCTCTAAAGTCAGCAATAATATCAACGGTTTCTGACACCACAGCCAATAGCGGCTGACCGACAGTGGCAAAGCTGCCGACTTCTAACTGTAAGTTGGTTACCACCCCATTTTGATCGGCGCGAATTTGAGTGTAAGACAGGTTTAACTCTGCTTGAGCCAAACGGTTTTGAGCTTGACGCACTTTTAAATTATCTTCGCCATTGCGTCCACGGCTTACCACTAGCTTAGTTAAGCGTGCTTTGGCGGCAAGTAAGTTAGCCTCAGCCGTAACGGCATCACTTTGAGCTTGATCGGTTAACTGCTGCGATACACCTCGAGAGGCGTACAGTGCATCAAGGCGTTTTGCTTCACTGTTTCTCTGCTGTGCACT
>NZ_PJAP01000694.1:0-2006 GCF_002836795.1 Shewanella sp. 11B5
AAGAATTTGACGAAGTGGTATTTAGTGCACCATTAAATGTTGTTCAAGGGCCAGTAAAAACACAATTTGGTTTTCATTTACTTGAAGTGACTAGTCGCGGCTAGTCAATATTGAGTGAGTGAAATAAAAATGGCAGCTTAGGTTGCCATTTTATTTATAAAAAAGAGGGGCTATGGATATAAATCTTTATAGTGATCGACTTAAATTACGAAATTTACTGAGCAGGGATTGGGATTTTTTTCTTCGCTTACATCTTGATAAAGATGTTAATCAATATATTCGAAGTATTGAACCTGAATCAGATATAGTCGCTAAATTTGAGCAGCGTAAAGCTGTATGGCTTTTTGAGTCAGGAGATTGGTTAACGCTTGTTATTGAACGAGTTGATAATAGTCAGGCTGTGGGGCTTATTGGTTTTAGATGTGATGATGCACAGCTAAGGCGAGCTGAAGTAGGTTATTTAATTGCGCCAGAACAGCAAGGGTTAGGGTTTGCCAGTGAAAGCTTGCTCGCGGTAACCGATTGGGGGGCACTACAATTCAGTATGCATAAATACATTGGTATTTGCGCTCATGAAAATACTGCTTCGCGAAAAGTATTAGAGAAGGTGGGCTTTGTTCTGGAAGGGACACTAAAACAGAATAACTGTGTTGATGGTAAATGGTCCGATGATTGTTATATGGGGTTGTTGGCCGCCCAGAGAACATAATCATTGTTGAGCCAATTTTACTTCAAAATAAAAATAAAATCTTAGTTGCACTATATTCTAACGGGCATTTGTCACATAATACGTAATACAACTGAAAACTATTCTCGTTAACAAGTGAAACTTTGATCTAGATTTGAGTTTAACTTGTTTAGTTCCGATAAAATTTTTAACGTTATTAATGTTGTTGAAGGTAGTGTTACATGAAGCTGAGTGAACTTAAGCCAGGTGATCAGGCGATTATCTCTGAAATCGGTCAATTAACGTTACCGCAAACTGTTAAACGTAAATTGTTATCCATGGGCATTACACCCAACACCCGTTTTCATTTTATACGACGAGCTCCTATGGGGTCAGGTGTTGAATTAGATTTACGTGGAAGTAAATTATGTATGCGTTGTGATTTAGCCGATATCATCGAGGTAGTGCTCAAAAATGACTAAACAATTTCACTGTGTCACCGTGGGTAATCCCAATGCAGGTAAATCGACTCTTTTTAATGCACTTACTGGTGCTAGCCAGCAGGTTGGCAATTGGTCGGGTGTTACCGTCGAAAAGAAAACCGGTAAGCTAAATTATTCAGGGACTGATATTTTTCTCACCGATCTCCCTGGCATCTACGATCTACTCCCTGCAGGTAATAGCTGCGATTGTTCATTGGACGAGCAGATTGCTCAGGCTTATCTTTCTAATCAACAAGTGGATGCAATCATCAACCTAGTTGATGCCACAAATGTCGAACGTCATCTATATTTAACCACCCAATTACGTGAGTTAGGTATTCCGATTATTGTTGTTATTAACAAAATCGATGCTGCTAAAAAACTTGGGATCAACATTAATGTTGACGACATGTCAGCACGTTTAGGTTGTCCTGTTGTTGCTATTTGTTCACGAAGTAAAGCCGATGTAGAACAACTACAGGCAGAGTTAATGTCACTATTGGAAAAAGGTGACTCAACAAAATCTTTAATGCTCCAGTATCATAACGATATTGAAGCCAGTGTAACCGCATTACAGATGCAAAATGATAGCCAAGGCCTCACGGCGTTAAGCCGTGGGCAAGCGCTTGCTATTTTAGCCAATAGCCATGGAAATGGCTGTGGTACGAGTGAAGTACAATTACATGACACGGTAAAGCAATGTACTTTACGAGTCGAACAAGCAGGCGAAGACATCGATATTATGATCGCCACAACCCGTTACGATTTTGTACAGCAGGTGTTTGAAGCATCAGTAAATCAAGGGAAACATATCAGCGCCACAGATAGGCTTGATAAAGTAGTGTTACACCCGGTAT